>JAJTCL010000089.1 GCA_021323255.1 Propionibacteriaceae bacterium
GAGATCGAACACCCCATGGCGATAGTGATCCTCGGCGGCTTGGTGACCGCGACCTTGGTCAACCTGTTCGTGCTGCCATCGCTGTATTTGGCGTTCGGCAAAAGTCGGCGCGAGAAAGCGGAGCTTGCGGCTGCCGATGGCCCAGCTCCAGCCACCGCGGGCTGAGCCTGCCGAAAGCCACTGCGGGCTGAGCCTGCCGTCGTGGGGAGGTGGCCGCGCGGCTACGCAAACCTGCGCTTCCGTTGGGCGCGTCAGGTGCGGTTTGTCTGTAGTGCCGTTTCAAGCATCTTAAGTTTGCTACGCCGCGCGGACACCTCCCAACGACTTCCACGGCCGAGCGGGGGACTCCCCGCGAGCGCGAGCCGGCCGGGTCGCGGCAGGACTCCGAAGGGTCGTTTTGCAGCGCAGCGGGTCAAAAGAACCGGCTTCTCCGTCGCCGGCGGGGTTGTTTCGCAGCACAGCCGTCAAAAGGACCGCTCCATCCGTCGGCGGCGAGGTCTTTCGCAACACAGGCGTCAAACCACACCAGTCACCTAGTTCGGCTAAGCGCGTCGCACCCGCCGAGGATTGTGGGCGGGCTAGTTGCGCTGCGCACGGTAGTAGGTGATCAGCGCCTGCGTCGAGGTGTCTTGTTTGGCCAGGGCTTCGTCGTCGCCGGAGACGGCTGGGGCTATCTGGAGCGCGAGCTGCTTGCCCAGCTCGACACCCCACTGATCGAAGCTGTCGATGCCCCACACCACTCCCTCGGTGAAGGTGATGTGCTCGTACAGCGCGATCAGCTCGCCGACCACGCGCGGACTCAGCTCTGGGGCCATGATCGATGTGGTCGGGCGGTTTCCGATGAAGACACGTGCCGGCACGATCTCCTCGGCGGTCCCCTCCGCACGAACCTCGTCGGCGGTCTTGCCGAAGGCCAATGCCGCCGTCTGGGCGAAGAAGTTGGCCAGGAACAACTCGTGTACGTCATTGTCACCGTCGACCAGTGGGTGGGCTGGGTTGGCGACCGCGATGAAGTCAGCGGGGATCAGCTGGGTGCCCTGGTGGATCAGCTGGTAGAACGCGTGCTGGCCGTTGGTACCGGGCTCACCCCAGAACACTTCGCCGGTTTCGGTGGTCACTGGCGAGCCGTCATAGCGCACCCCCTTGCCGTTGGACTCCATAGTGAGCTGCTGCAAGTACGCGGGGAACCGATGCAAGAACTGGGCATACGGGAGCACCGCGTGGCTTCCGGCCTTGAAGAAGTTCACGTACCACACGTTCAGGAGCCCCATCAGCGCAGGCACGTTGCTGGCAAGCTCCGTCTCGGCGAAGTGCCGGTCGATGGCATGGAAGCCTGCCAGGAAGTCCGCGAAGTTCGCTGGTCCGATTGCGACTGCAACCGAGGTACCGATCGCCGAATCGACTGAATAGCGGCCGCCAACCCAGTCCCAGAAGCCGAAGGCATTCTCCGGGTCGATGCCGAACGCAGCCACCTTGTCGAGGGCGGTGGAGACTGCCACGAAGTGCTTGGCGACAGCAGCATTGGCGGCGCCTTCACCCGCTTCGATGGCTCCGGACCCGCGAAGCTTGTCCAGGAGCCAGCTACGGGCCAGGCGGGCGTTGGTCAATGTCTCCAAAGTGGTGAAGGTCTTGGATGCAACAATGAACAGCGTCGTCTCGGGATCGAGATCTTTGGTCTTCTCTGCCACATCGGTGGGGTCGATGTTGGAGACGAAACGCGCCTTCAGCCCGGGTTTCACATAGGGCTGGAGCGCCTCGTACACCATCACCGGACCAAGATCGGATCCACCGATCCCGATGTTCACCACCGTGGCGATCGGTTTGCCGGTAACGCCGACCCATTCGCCGTTTCGCACTTTGTCGGCGAAGGCGTACACCTTGGCAAGCACCTGGTGTACCTCGGGGATGACATCGGTGCCGTCGACGACCAGGCTGGATCCCTCGGGCGTACGCAGCGCGGTGTGCAGTACCGCACGGTCCTCGGTGACGTTGATATGTTCCCCGGCGAACATGGCATGCCGGCGATCCACCAGACCCACCTGGTCAGCAAGATCAACAAGGGCGCTCACGATGTCGGTGTTGATCAAGTTCTTGGAGAGGTCGACGTAGAGATCGCCCGCTGTATAGGTGAACGATTTCGCCCGAGACGGATCGGCGGCGAACCAACCGCGCAGATCAGGCACCAAAGATTCGTAGAGGGCCTGCAGCCGTGCCCAGGCCGGGGTCGTCGTCGGGTCTACAGGCTGGCTCATGGGGTTCCCCTCGTCGCTCCGCACTCTTGGAGCTGCTCGCGCAATGCCGACGCGTGCAGCGGTGGTATTCAGGTCACACTACTGAGCCAGGCTCGCTCACCTCAATCACCTGCGCACACTGAGGAGGGCCCACTGACCGGTTCGGTAGCGTGCGGGCCATGGATCCCCGGTTGGCCAGGTCGCATCCGGAGTCGGACCGCGCGTACCCTCCCGGCGAGTCGGAGGTCCGCACCGACCTTGAGCGGATTCGGTTCGCAAGCGCTTTCTCCCGGCTGGCCGATGTGACGCAAGTCGTCACCTCGATGGCGACCAGCGGAGTCGTGCACAACCGGCTCACCCACACGATCAAGGTAGCCGCAGTAGCTCGCGCCATTGCTGTGCGACTCCTCCGCACTCATGATCACGATTTGCTTCATGATCTTGGCGGACTTGATCATGTCGTGGTCCAAGCAGCGGCGACCGCCCATGATCTTGGCCATCCTCCGTTCGGTCATCTGGGTGAGCGTGTTCTTGATCGAATGGCTCGGGAACGGTTCGGCCTGGCCGACGGCTTCGAGGGCAACGCTCAGACTTTCCGCGTCCTCACTGAGTTGGAGGTGTTGGGACCCGGCGACCAAGGTCTCAACCTCACCTCAGCCACCCGCGCTGCGGTGTTGAAATATCCCTGGGCCTGTTCCCACTATCCCGATCCGCACCCCATCGACTGGCCTATTCCGCCGCGCGGCGCCGGCCACTCCCGCGGCACCAGCGGAGTAGCCAAGTTCTCGGCCTACCTCATCGACCTGCCGCAGATGCTGGATGCGCTCGCCGCCTTTCCTGACCTGCCGCCTGGGCGGCAGACCCTGGAATGCTCAGTCATGGATCTCGCCGACGACATCGCCTACTCCCTCCACGACGTCGATGACTTCCATCGTTCGGGCGTGCTGCAGTTCTCGCCGGTCTCTGGCGAATTCCGGTCATGGGAGAGCGGTCGGGCAGCATTCGCTGATCTTGATGACAGCGATCTGCTACGCGCCGGCCGCCGGCCGGGAGCCGGCCTGGAGCGGTTGCGGCGGCAGCTGAAGCGCAGCGAGGGGTGGATCTTTGACGAGGACATCTTCGCGGCGGCAGTAGGGACGGTCGGCGAGGAGTTCGTCGACGGCGTGTTGGCTACGCCGTACGACGGATCCATGGCCGCTGATCGTGCCATCTCCGGATTCACCTCGCGTTGGATCGACCATTTGATCACTTCGGTCAGTCCCGAGCCGGATCCCGCGGTCCGCTCCGGCTATGTCTCAATGGAATCGACGGCATGGCATGAAGTCTCAGTGCTGAAGTTCGTCAATCAGTACTTCATCTTGGACCGGCCTGATCTAGCGATGCTCCAGCGTGGTCAAGAGCAAACCGTCGAACACCTCGTCCTCGCGCTAGAAGACTGGCTTTCAGACCGCATCGACGCAGGCCGGGCGCCGCGACGGCTGCTGGACCTGGTGAACGCCGCCACCTGGGCATATCAGACGGTGGCCAAGGAACACCCTGAGTGGCTCAGCGGGAACGTCTCCGATGCCGAGCTGGCGCGCATGGGCCGCGGTCGAGGGATCATCGATTTCGTCAGCAGCTTGACCGACGCTCAGACAATCGCGTTCGGCGCCCGGCTGGGTGGAGCGAGCGGGCTCTTGTGGAGCAGCAGTCTCTGATCCCACACACCCGGGGCGCATTCCAGGCTGGGGCGCACTTCATCGTTCATGCTTGAGGCGTGGAGTTGATTGCTGAGGTGTGGCGACGGGCACTTGCCGTGCAGCCACCGCCCGCGCCCGTCGTTGTCGCCCTGGCAGCCGTACTGGCCGCTCTCCTCGTCTTACCCCGCGCGATCTGGCCGTACACCCGGATGCTGGTCACGATCACCCACGAGGGTGCCCACGGCGTCGCAGCACTGTTGACGGGCCGTCGCCTGCAGGGCATCCGACTGCACTCCGACACTTCCGGATTGACTGTGTCCAGCGGGCGATCCGGTGGCCCCGGCATGGTCACCATGCTCCTCGCCGGCTACCTCGGACCGGCTGTAGTCGGATTGGGTGCGGTCGGGTTGCTGCTTGCTGGGCACAGTCTCGGCTTGCTCTGGCTGTTCGTGATCTTGCTGGCGCTGCTGTTGGTGCAGATCCGCAACTTCTACGGATTCGTTCTGGTCGTCGGCTGTGCAGTCGTGTTGATCTTGGTCAGCTGGTACCTTCCGGCAACCATGCAGTCCGGCCTCGCCTACGTGCTGACCTGGACGCTGCTCCTCGCGGCGCCGAAACCAGTGCTCGAGCTCATCCGCCAGCGGCGAGCTGGGCGGGCGTCGCATTCCGACGCGGATCAGCTCGCCCGGCTGACTCGGATTCCGGCCAGTTTGTGGGCAGGTGGGTTCCTGGTGGTCAATTGTGCCGGCCTGGTCTTGGGGGGTGTCCTGCTCCTGCCGGTCTTGGCCGAGCTGGGCTACAACGTCGCCGAGCAACTCGCGGCTGCTGCCTGAGCTCAGCCGGACGGCGTGCTGGCATGACAAAAGCTCTCATCCGCAAGTGGATGAGAGCTCTGTCGGTTATGAATCTTCCTATAGGACGTTGCCAGCGCGCTGAGCAACCATGATCAGTTCGTCGCGCAGGGACGGAGTAGCTGCGTTGCTGATCGCACGATTCAACTCCCGGCGGGTGCGGCTGATCTCACGGTGGCTGCGGATGACCTTGACGAGGCGTGACATCGCGACCATCCTTTCTCAAATATTGTTTCTCGTTTGAAGATCACCTGTTCAACGGCAGCTGCGCCTTAAATATTCCGGTGAAGTCGGGGAGAGGCGTCCGCTCCCCGAGGCTCGCTTCCCCGAGGCTCGCTCACCGACACGGGAGCCCGCTCTACCAACGGGTCGAAGAGGTGGTCGGCAGTCTCGCCCCTGGTTGGCCTAGGCGGCTTGGCCGAACCGCCGATCGCTCAAGATCACTCCTGCACGCTCCAGCTCCGCCTCGATACGGATCCGCTCGATATCGCGTTCGAAGCCGATGCTGTCGCCATCCAGATCATGTTCGATGTCCAGCATCCCGCACGCCTGCATGAGCAGTTTGTCGTACGCGAGCCGGTTGCCCATCTGGTGGGCGGCGGAACGATGAGCGTCGTTCCCCAGAATCCCTCGTAGCCGCCGCAGGTCGGCGGCAAGTTGCTCTATCGGGATGCCTTGTTGGTGGCGCAGTTCACGTACGGCCCGCCGATGCGCTACCGCGGAGGAGCGCCGCTCCCGCCACCGTCGTATGCCTTCGTCCCACCTTCCGACCAGCACGTCATAGACGAGCACGCTCAGAATCGGGATGAGGACCATGAGGGCGACGGCAATACCACCAAGTATTACTTGGTACAAGTCCACCGCCATGAAATAACACTAAGTCGGGCCCTGGGGGTTCACAAGCTGCGGCCAGAGCGTGAAACAAGACTGCTACCTTGCGGTGCTGGGGATGCCGGCCTGCGGCTTGCCCAACACTCCACGGATGAGGCCGAGCAGGGATTAGGCGGAGCCGCTGTTGCCGTAGACCGAAACATGTACGTGGTCCATGTGATTGGCAGTCGGTGAACCGCGATCCGACATCGGCCGCCAGCCGTCGGAGCTCCGCTGCACCGTCCAGATCTGCTGCCGGTAGATGACCTCCATCACTCCCAGGCTCTTGGCGTTGGCCCGGAGCCACCTCGCAGCGTCCCAGCCGACTGTCGAGTTGGAGATCATGCCGTCTATAGCACGACCCTGTCCGTGGTAACCGCTCGAGGACCGGAGGCCGAGGAAGCTTGTGAACTGGGGGTAGCGATGACACAGGGCGCGATGGACACGGATGGCGTCAGGGGTGAGGCCGGACTCCACCGAGGATCCTCCCGGGCATGGGGCTCCGGAAATACCGCCGCTTCCACTGCCGCTACTACTGCTGCTGCTGCTCGACTTGGTGGATTTCGGCTTGCTCTCCGAGAGGTATCTGTTCTTCACCCAGCGACCTTTGCCGCGGTAGGACACATACCGAAATCCGTTGGTGATGGTTTTGGTGACCGCAACCTTGTTTCCCTTGTCGACCACCCCCACCACCGACGCCTTAGCCCTCGGCTCGGTCCGAACGTTCAGGTCGGTCGTGGCGTACTTGCGACCGATCACCTTGAGAGACAAGATCGGTGCCATCGTCTCGGACGCGGACACCTTCGGCTTCCGCAGCGAGGCGACCTGCACCGGCGCTCGGGTGACGCGCCGACTGGGCTCCTGTGTGCGTTCAGTCGTCACGCTAGGAGACGACTCGAGCGATGCCGTTGAGGCCGGCGCCGGATATGCAACCTGTGGGTCGTCTCCCGGCATCACGGCACCGGCCACACCGACGCCCAGCGCAGTTACCACTGCCGTTGGAATCGCCATTCGTGCTAAGCGGGCCGCAAGCGACGGCCGCATCGCCCTTCGTGGGCGCGGTCTAGACACGTGTTCTCAATCCCCCGATAAAAATGAGACCAAAGCGTTATCTCCCGGAGGAGTCTAAACAGTTCCATCACGATTGCCCAACCCCAACCCAAGGTTTGGACCAAGTTTTTTCTTCGGGAGACGACATTTGACCAGGAGGCGGCCGGCGACAGTCGGAACGAAAGATTGCTGCCACTCCTCAGAGCGACCGTTTCGTTATTTTTGGACGGCTCATCCAGAGAGGAGACTCGAACACCGTCTCACAGCCGGAGCTGCGAGCGTCCGAAATCGCGCCGCGGCGGATTCCAGGCGCGATGGGCGAGAGCTCAAAGCTCGCTTAGCCGTCCCAACGTTGCGCCATCGGGACGCCCGCGGCGGCGCGCGGTGCCCGCGGACTGCGCTTGTAGTCCGACACGAAGGGGCTATCGCCAATCCAGAATCGCCAGGGCCGATCCGCCTCAACAGAGACGCCGACACGTGGCCCAACCATGATCATCTCCGGCTGGCCCGGTGGAACCTCCAGCGTCACCGGTCCCCCCTGGTCGAACAGGTCGGAGCCCTTGTGCTCGGCGTGCAGGCCGAGTGCCTGGCTGAGCCGCCCTGGACCGCGAGCAAGATTGCGGTCGCTTGCCGGTCCGCGTCGCGATCTGGCGACATCGAGGCCCTCGATCACCTCACCGGCCCGCATCAACACTCCGCAGCCGACTCCCTCGGGTCCGCAGCTGATGTTCCCTGCCCAGTGCATGCCGTAGGTGAAGTAGAGGTACAGGTGGCCAGGAGGTCCGAACATCACTGCGTTGCGAGCGGTGCGACCGCGATAGGCATGCGACGCAGGGTCGGTGACACCGTCGTACGCCTCGAGCTCAGTCAGCCGGACCGCCACCGGTCCGTGTCGTATCACAGCGCCAAGAAGCCGGGGCGCCACCTGCTCGACCGGCTGGCAGAGATCCGGCTTCACCTCAGCACCTCGACGGTTCCTGCCGTCCCGTCCACCCGCACCCGATCGCCAGTCCTGAGCCGCATAGTGGCGTTGCCACAACCCACGACCGCCGGAATGCCAAGCTCACGCGCCACGATTGCAGCATGAGAGAGCGGCGCGCCGACGTCAGTGACCACGGCAGCAGCGCGTGGAAACAGCGGCGTCCAACCAACGTTGGTAATCGTCGTGACGAGCACCTCCCCAGGTTGCAGTGCGACACCCTCGGCCGCATCGTTGAGCACTCGCACTGGCGCCTCGACGACTCCGGCCGACCCCGGGAAACCGCGTACGGCGACATTGGCTTCGCTCAGACTGCCCTCGATGTAGATGTCGGAGCGCCGGTTCGGGTCAGCCGCCCACAGATAAGGATTGAAAGTTCCGCGGATCAGTGCTGGATACTTCGGCAGTGCCGAGTAGGCCTGGTACGCCGCCCGGCGCCGGTTGATCAAGGTCGAGCTGATCGTCTCTCCCTGCAGCACGCGAACGATCTCGGCTTTGTCGAGAAAGAAGATGTCCTCACCAAGTCCAGTGAGTTCACCGGCCCGCAGAGCGTAGGCCCGCAGCACCCAGAAGTACCTGATCACCTCCGACCGGGCCCGCTCCCGGTCCCGGGAGATCTTGGCCCAAACCCGCAATTGGTGGTGCAAGATCCGGGCATGCACGGGATGGCGCTGCTCCAACTCGACCCAGGCTTCGTGGCGCTTCTGTTCCTGAACGCCGAGCATGTCCCGATAACTGGTCGCCGAGGTCGCGCGTGCGGCGAGCTGCGTGTCGATCCAGTGGGGGTCCTCGCCAGATCGCGGCAGTGAGATCTCAAATTCGTGCGGCCCGCGGTGACCATAACGTCGACTGAACGTGTCGCGATCGATCTCGCCAGCGGCCAGCTGTTCGAGGCCGTCCAGCAGTCCGAGACTCGCAAGTTGCCCAGCCTGCCCTCCGAGTCCGGCGGTCAGAGCGTTCGCCGCGGCGTCGCCGACCAAGCTCTGCAGTCGCTTTCGTGTGGTGATGAACGAGGCTCCACTGGACCGGGTGGCCGCGGACAACATCCAGCTCACACGATGGAATTCGGGACTGAGCACTTCGGTCCACAAGTCCGCGAGCTCGACCGGCAAGTCAACCTCGGCAATGTCGGCCCGGCGGCGATCACACAGCGCCGGATGCTCCGCGAGGTAGGCATCCAACACTCGGGCGTCGCGGCGGGCCTCGCCGATCACATGCAGAGCCATCGGCAACACCGCCCGGATGATGTCTCGCTTGCGTGCCTTCACCCGCGGGATTTCAAGATCGTTGGGCAACCTTCCGAAGACTTCCTCGGTGAGGCTGCGATAGCTCTGCTGATTGACCCCCACCGCGGCCGAGAGCGTCACCAACACGCTGACATTGAGGTAGATTCGCCCGCCGATGCGGCCGTAGCCGACGTAGGGCGGGATGGAGGCCGTCGCCATCGCGTCGGTAAGGAACACCTGCACCATCGACCAGGTCGCCGGTGTCATCACATCCGGAATGGCCTCGCCTACGTTGGTGTTGGTCCACAAGAAGTCGCCG
>JAJTCL010000090.1 GCA_021323255.1 Propionibacteriaceae bacterium
GCCGATCTGGGCGCCACTCACGGCCGGCTCGCTGTCAGTACGGCGGCTGGCGATGTGATCACCGAAACCGTGATCGAGAGCTCCATCGAAAAGGGACCGAGCAGAGTTCTCGACACCGTCACCGCTGAGCTGGATGCGATGCTGAAGCAATCCGGCCGCTCGCCGGAGACGCTGCGCGGCGTTGGGGTGGGCGTACCAGGCCCGGTGAACTGGCACACCGGGCGGATTGCGCGCTCCATCAGCATGCCTGGCTGGGACAACTATCCGGTCGGTGATCACCTGACCAGCCACTACTCCGTACCAGCAGTGGTCGACAATGACGCCAACCTGCTCGGTCTCGGCGAACAGCGGCGCATCTACCCAGGCGCCCACATGGTTCTGTTCGTCAAGATCGGCACCGGGATCGGGGCATCCATGATCATGGACGGGAAACTGGTGCGCGGATCCGATTCGGCCGAGGGCGATATTGGGCACGCGAAGATCCCCGGCGTCGAGGAGACCTGCAGCAGTTGCGGTGAGCCTGGGTGCCTGGCTGCGATTGCCAGTGGACGTGCGATGGTTCGTGATCTGCGGCGACTCGGCCATGCGACCGCCACCACTCGCGATGTTGTTGATCTGGTACGAACGGGCGATCCGGACGCAGTGCGGATTGTTACGGCTGCCGGTCGGGCACTCGGCGATGTGTTGTCGACGGCGGTAAGCCTGCTGAACCCCGACGTGTTGGTGATCGGTGGGGACATCGCCCATGCCTATGAACGTTTCGTACGCGGCGTACGCGACACCCTGCTGCACCGCAGCCAGCCGCTAGCCACAGCTCACCTCGTCATCGCGCGGACCAGGCTCGGTGATCGTGCGGGTATTACCGGTGCGGCTGCAATGGTGGCCGACGCCATCTTCGGCATCGAGGCGGTTGACGCAGTGGTGAGCTGACCTGGCTCAGACGCCGGCAGCCCGGGACCGGGATGAGAACTTCCGCGGAGCGGAGTTAGGTACCTCCTTGTGGTCCTGAACGGGGCTTTGCACCAGCTCGCGTGACCTGAAGCGTCATGTCAAACTCCGACTGCCGCCACTTGATAGAGCAACCCATGCTGGGCCGATGTGGTTCCGCCACCGGTTCACCGGCAAGCACATGAGAGATGGCGTCGCTCAGTAATGCTCCTGTGACCGGCTTGCCGTTGCCGGGCGTGGACTCGTCGAACGCCCCGCGGTAGGCCAGCCGCCGCGATGCGTCGTAGAGGAAGAAGTCCGGCGTACAGACCGCCCCGAAAGCCCGGCCGACTGTTTGCTCGGTGTCCAGCAGGTACGGGAATGTCCACGAAGCACGCCGCGCCTGATCAGCCAATCGCTCGGGCCGATCGTCCGGATATGCCTCCGAATCGTTGGTGCACATGCCCACCGCTGCGAGGTTTGGGTACCGCGCAACTACTCGGCCCAGCTCGGCCTCGATGTGTCGGACGTAGGGGCAGTGGTTGCACAGAAATGCCACCAGGAGCGCCGGCGCGGCAGCGAAATCATCGAGCCGCACGTTGGTGCCGGATAGGTCATCGAGTGTGAAGTCGGGCGCCGGTGTGCCCAGCGGCACCATGACCGATGAGAGTGCCATGACCTCAGCGTACAAATGCGCGCAGCTCTGCTCGCTCACCGACCGTTCAGCACACCCGCCAACACGTCGGGCCGGTCGGTCATGATGCCGTCGACACCGAAGCTCAGCAGCCTTCGCATGGCCGCTTCGTCGTCGATCGTCCAGACATCGACTCGTAGGCCACGGTCATGCGCCTTGCGTACGAATCGTCGAGTGACCACCGGCACGACGCCTTTGTATTTCTCGGGAGCCTGCAGTGCCTGGAACGGCACGTCGTAGAGGCGCCCGAGACGCAGCAGGTGAAGGATCCAGTAGCCGAGCAGCTCGACAGTCGAAGAGGCTGTGGCCACCTTTGCTTGGCTGACCTTACGGAAGCGCGAAATCGTGCCCGTGTTATCTGAGACGACCAAGGTGCGCTGCAGCGCCCCAGCGGCTTCGATCTGGCGGAACACGGTCTCCTCAATGCCGGATCGACGACCCTTGATCTCGATATTGAAAGGCGCGTCCGGAAACGCCTGGTACAAGGCTTCCAGCGTCGGGATCTTGACACCCTTGGCGCGCCACGGAAACGTCGCACCACCATCGGGGCTGAAGCGGTAGCCGGCGTCAAGACTCTGCAGCTCAGGAACAGTCTTCTCAGCTACGGGTCCGGTGCCATCGGTTGTCCGATCGACGACGGCGTCGTGAATAACCACGATGGCGCCCTCGGCGGATGCGTGTACGTCGCATTCCACCACCCCGCCGCCCATGGCAAATCCTTCGCGAAATCCCTCGATGGTGTCCTCCGGCACAACCTTCGCCCCACCGCGGTGGGCGAAGTTGATCGGCCAGCCGCGCGGCGTCGGCGGCTTCGGCAACGCGTCACCCTTCGCCGCGAGCCGCCCCACCGCAGCGGTCACCAGCGCGCCAGTCAACGCACCCAGAATGAAAGAGCCGGCTCCCAACTGGATATCCCAGATGTTGTCGGCGACGACGGGCGAATCTCCCTGCTGCTTGATGATCGCATTACTCATGCTGAAGCCCTTTCCGGCGAGTATGGGTGCTGTCCAAAAGTAGAGGCAGACCGAACGCGACGAACAGCGGCCTTCTCGTTCAGACCTCACGTCCTCCGCACTGCCTCGTAAACGTCTGTCACCTTGTCCGCGACTGCCTGCCAGGAGTAGCCGCGCCGAACCAGGGCATGGGCCGCATCCGCTCTCGCCCGGCGCTCGTTCGGGCACCTCAATGCTGTGACCAGAACCTCGACCAGGGCATCCTCATCATCCGGCGGGATCAGCCAGCCTTCCGGCGATCGTTCGTCGAGGTTGAGGAAGGTCGGAGGCCCACCGGTGCGCGTCGCTACCACCGGCAACCCTGCTGACATCGCCTCCAAATAGACCGATCCGAACGCCTCGCCGACCGACGGCGCAACCAGCAGGTCCGCACAGCCCAGGCCGAGGCGAAGATCATCATGATCACGCCAACCGACGAAGAACACCCCGTCGATTCGCTCCCGTGTGACGACAGAGTATGGATGCTGGCCCTCCCATTCGCCGGGATGCCCGCCCCAGATGATCAACGGCGCAACCGGACCGAGCCGAGACCGAACCCGTGCGTACGCCCGAAGCAGCAGTGGCAGTCGCTTCACCACCGCCGTAAATCGACCGACGTAAAGCAGAACCGGACGGGTCCCGTTGGAGTCGGTAAAAGCGGACAGGTCGGCCGAGGAGTATCGGATGCTACCTTCGCGGCCACTCTCGTCCCATCCGCGCGGGTCGTCGACGAGCCAATGCGACAGCAGCGCCAGTCGCTCGCGCGTGGAGAAATCGAGACGTCGAAAGTGCTCGGTGTCCACCCCGTTGGGGATGACGATCACACGATCCTCGGGCACCCCCAGGACGCGCACCGTGCGGGCAGCGTGATCGGTGGATACGGCCAGGATGCGCCCGCTGCGCTGAGCAGTCGCGCGCAGCCGGTTCACCCAATATCCGGCATGCCGCCACGAGGCCGGCAACTCGATTCCCTTGGCGCTGCTGAACTGCTCGATCTGCTCCAGCATCAGCAATTCAGTCCCGTGCAGGTGCGTCACCAGCGGTACCTCAGGAAAGACCTCTTCGGCGGCATCGTGCAAGGGCGTGAGGTGGTGGAGGTGGAGAACCTGTGGGTCCAGCGGAGCTAGCTCGAGCAGGAGCCGGCGCCACGAGTCCACCTGGCGTACCGCCAACTCGGGTGAAACCGCCGCGAAAATACGGTCAGGGGCGTCAGGCTTGTCCTCATACGAGGCATGCAGCGGTACCGGCTGGTCCAATGGGTCCTCACCGCGCCGCCAAGCATCCAGTGCTGGAGTGAAGTCGGCAGCTGAGACCGGAAGTCCGGCGAAGAAGGTGGCAGCATGGCCCAACTCCCCGGGATCACCCAGGGAGCCGGCGAGAATTCGAGGGTTCCAGCCATACTGCAGCAGGGCAGCGGTCAGGTAGCGCACCACGTGCGCAGAGCCGCCCCGCGGAAAGAACGAAAGGCCCTGCAACACTGCCCCCACAGCCATATCCGCACGATTCCACAAGACAAATCTGTTTGCTGCATGTCGTCGCCCCGCAGCCGAGTCAGAAAGCGAGCAGCCAGGTAATGCCCAAGATCACCGGCACCGAGAGCAACGTGGCGACGAAGATCGTGTCCCGCGCCAAGATCACGCCGCGCTCGTAGCGCATCGCCAAGGTGAAGACATTCTGCGCGGTGGGCAGCGCCGCGATTACCGTGACCGCGAGCAGGTCGCGACCGTCCAGCCCCACCGCGTACGCACCGATGAGATACGCCGCGATGGGCTGGATGACCAGCTTGAGCAACACCAGGGTGCCGACCTGGCTGGGCGGCTCGCCGGCGCCCGGTCGTGGTCCCAGCCGGAGCGAGATGCCGTACGCCAGCAGCATCGACGGCACCGCTATGCCGCCGACCAGGGTCAGTGGCACGTTGATGAGTACCGGGAGCTTGATCCCGGTCAAGGCGAGCATCAACCCGACCAGCGATCCCATCGCGAGCGGGTTGCGCAACGGCCTGGTGACGCGGATGAGCAGCAACCGGCGCCGGGAGATACCCGGACTCGGTATGTGGGTGATCGAGTCGAGGACGGCCAGACCGGTCGGCTGCAGAACGAGCAGCTGGACCAGGAGCATCGGCGCGACGAGCGCGGCGTCGCCCAGGGCGTACGCGGCAATCGGCAGGCCGAGGTTGCCCGCGTTGACGTAGGCCGAGCAGAAGGCCGCGATGACGGTCTCGCCGGCCTCACGCTTCCAGATCAGTCGGGCCAGCAGGACAGCGATGGTCGCGGACACGGCAACGCTGGCGAGCGACGCGATCAGGTTTGCTGAGAGGAGCCGATGCACATCCGTACCGCCCAGCACAGTCACCATCAGGGCTGGGCTCGCCACGTAGTAGGCGATCCTGGTCAATACTCCTTGAGCGGTCGCGTCGAGGACCTTCAGCTGTGCGAGCAGGAAGCCGAGGCCGATGATGATGCCGATGGTGGCGAATCCAGCGAGGACGCCCTGCACGGTGTGTCGTTCGTCCTCTACCGGTGCACTATCCCGGTCACTCCAGTCACGGTGTCGCCGCCAACCCAGACCTGGCCATCAGCCTGGCTGAGGTGGATCCGGCCCCGCCGACCGATGGCAGTGCCCTGGGCGGCGACGTAGCAGCTGGGCGCCCGCTGGGTACCGATCAGCCACTGACCAAGTGCTGCGTTCAGGCTGCCGGTGACGGGATCCTCAACGAGGCCGTCCAGCACTATGAAGGCCCGGACTTCGAAGTTCACCTCAGAACTCGGCGGATACGGGCCGATCACTCCGACAGCGCTGAATCGCTCCGCGCCGACTGTCCTCGGATGCAGCGCCAGGACCGTCTCTGCGTCGGTCAGCAACAGCGCCACCCAGCCTGGCCCGTTGTCGGCCCATTGCGCATCCACCACCACGTCACGACCGATATCGAGAAAGGCGACGATCTCCGTGAGGTCCTCGGCCGAGACCTCGCCGCTTCGGATCAGCGGCGGCGCAGCGAAGGCAAGCCGCGGCCCGTCGCGACGAATCGGTACGAGTCCGGCTTCGCACTGCTGGCTGACGCATTCCGGATCTTTGGCCAGCCCGCCGGCCTCCAGCCAGGCATGGGCCGAGCCGAGGGTGGGGTGGCCGGCAAATGGGAGCTCGGTGCGGGGAGTGAAGATCCGCAGCTGATAGTCGGCCCGCTCGTCAGTGGGTGTACAGAGGAAGGTCGTTTCGCTCAGATTGGTCCATCTCGCGAAATCGGCCATCTCCTCTGCGGTCAGATCGTCCGCGTCGTGGACCACAGCCACCGGGTTGCCGAAGGTCAGCCGGTCGGTGAAGACGTCGACTTGGGTGAACCGATGCACAGTGACAGCCTGCCAGTTCGGCCGCCCTCAGGTCGCTAGCCTGACGCCCAGGTCGCTCGTGACGCCGGCAACGCTGACCTTCGGAGGAAAGGCACCGATCGCCGCGGATTGGGCCAAGGACTCTGCAAAGACCCGATCGGCGAGGACGAGGTAGACCAGTTCGCCCTCGTGTTCGGCGATGGTCAGGTTGAGCTCGTCGTGGTCGGATACCTTGAGCAGCTCCGCGAGCCGGATCCTCACTCGTACTGGATCCGCACTGATCATGGCCGCGATCCGAGAGATCGCGTCGTCGTCGCTGGCGCCGAAGGCGCCCACCACGACCAGGTCTTGCGGCCTGGGTAGCGGTGCCTTGAGCAAAGCCAGCAGATCAACTCGACCGACGCCGTAGTCGGGATCCCACCCTGCCGGTACTACGCAGACGCCCGGCCAGCGCAAGGTGGTGAGAAACGCGGCTTGGATCCGCTTCGCGCCGTATTTGTTGATCAACGCCTGGCGGCCGTGATAGGCCAGCCACAGCGCGGCAGCAGCGGCCAGGTGTGCGACCGCGTACGAGGTGCCGTTGGCCATCCGAACGACGGGTGTCTTGTCGTTGTAGGCCGCTACGTGTACGCACGCGCCGGGCATGCTGACATCGACTGCGATCCCGCGCGAGGAATCGACCCAGAGGGTGTCGCCTGGCCCTGTGGCGGCCACGGCTAGACAGTTGTCGTAGCTGGCAGGTGCGGTCACCGTCCGCACGTAGTTGCCGGCCGCCGCCATAACGATCATGCCGGCGTCCACCGCTCGCTGGATCTCACCTTTCAGCCCGAAGAATCCTTTGCCGCCAAGGCTCATCGACACCACGTGACAGCCCACCTGCCTGGCATGCGCGACCGCCTTGGCCACATCGGAATCGAAGACCTGGACCACGCTCTCGGTAGCGCGGATCGGCACCAGAAGAGCCCGGCCGGCCAGGCCGACGATGCCTTCGGTGGGCGCGCCTTGCCCGACGATGACGCTGGCCGTCCGCGTACCGTGGCCGGGGTTGGGCAGAGGCCAGGACGGGTTGGGAATCAGATCATCGATCGCATCGTCATCGTTGTCGATGACGTCGCGGTCCCGGGTGAGGTCCAGCCCGGCGGTGCCGAGGTTGGGATGCAGGGTGTAGCCGGAGTCGGGCTGGCCGACGCTGATGCCCTTGCCGCCGCGGGTGGCATCCGACATCTCTGCCATTGCCTCCGGCCACTGCAGAATTTTGTGCACCCAGTCCAGTGGCGGCGGGTTGTTCACGCACGGATCGTCACCGAATGCCCCAGTGGCGTCGACACCTGGCTCGACATCCACCGGCACCGGCACATCCGCCTCAACCCGGCTGAACTGCTTGCTGCGGTACAACGCCAGCGCGGCCTCGTGCGACTCGCGAGCGTGTTCGGGGGTGCCGACGGTGTGCTCGCTGGCGCCGGTGATGAGCACCAACCGGCTGCCCCGGGTGAGGCGCTGCACGTGCCAACCGCCACCGAGTTCGGCTTGGGCGATCTTGCCGATCTCGGCATTGTTCGCAGCCGATTTTGGCAGCACGACTACTCGGATTTGATGTGCCGAATCAACCACAATTGCCGCCTCACCTGAACTCAAATCAGCTTCGGGCTCCCGCTCGCAGTATGGTAGCGATCTCGGTGCGGCTGGATATGGGCAGAGAGGCGCGTATGGGGTTCGCCGGCGATAGCCAATCCGTCTATCCCATTGTGAATTCCGATCTTTCGGACGTTTTCGGCGCTCCCGGCTTACAGCCGCGAACGTGCTCGCCCGCGCAATGTCCAGACGCAACCACTCCTGGAAATCAGAGGGCGGTCAGGAGGCGTTGTTTCTCGCCACTCGTACGGCCGGTGTCGGTGCCTTCGGGCCGTTTGAGGAACACCTCGATCAGCAGGTCGGCAGCGAGCGAGTGCAGACGACTTTTCAGTCGGCTGTCTGCGAACAGGCGACTCATCAGCAGCTGCTGCGCGGGCGCCCAGTCGTCGGCGCCCGGTTTCGTACGGTGTCCTCGCCCGCGGCGAGTGTGGTGCTCGGCGGACCAGTTGCGGACCTCGGGCAGCGGGATCCGGGGCAGGTTCCCCGCCACTCGAGCGCGGCCGTCGCGCAAGCCGTACGCGATCAACTGGAGGTGCCGTCGACTGCGAAGATCGATGCGGAGCGGGTGGTCTGGCCGGTTGCGGGTCAGGGCGTCTGGGCTTACCGCGCCCGGGTGATCGATAACTCTGAGCCGATCGACGTTCGAGCGTACCTGCGGGCCGACGAGGAATTGGGCCTGCTTTATGCCCAAGACGTGAGCTGCTCAGCGAGCTTCGGCGAGGGGCGGGTGTTCCGGACCAATCCAGCCCGGGATCCGGCACCAGAGGTGGTGCGGCTGGCAGGCCTCGAGGGCCGACGCGGTGTGCTGAAAACCGGCAATCTCAAACTCATTCCTGCAGTTGGTCATGCCGTCACAAACGCCAAACGCGATTTCCGGCTGGAACCCGCTGAGGGCGGCTTCGAAGAGGTCTGCGCCTTTCATCACATGGCTAATGCGATGCAATTCTTCCGTGATCTTTTAGGCCCGGAAGTGTTCGATGACGAGCCTTTCGGGCCACTCACCATTCGAGTGCAGGACCGGACTGTCAGCGCTCAGGTCGGTGCCTTCTTTCCCGGCCAGCACATGATCAGGCTTGCCGACACTCCCCGACCTGCGGCGCGGTCCGGCGACATCTGCATGCACGAGTTCACTCATGCCGTCGTGCATCGAATTGCGCGCCTGGACGATGAGTTCGCCTCGCCGATCGCCCGCGGCATCAACGAGGGCTTCGCAGACTACGCTCAGGCGACGTTCTTCAATGACCCGCGATTCGGGGACTGGGTGCGCGACGAACCCAAAGGCGCCCGACGGTGTGACGACAAAACCCTGCGGCTGAAGGCCGATCCGCAGGATCCCCAAGACCGTTACAAGGTGGGCGCCGCCTGGGCGGCCCTTCTCTGGGACTTCCGCGGCTTGGTGGGGCCCGGCGTGGCGGATGCCATTGCCTTCCACTCATTGCAGTTCCTGATGCCGCGGTGCACCTACGACACTGCACGCCAGGCTTTGCACCATGCCGACCTCGCCCTGTTCCCCGCGCGCCGGAACGGACGACACA
>JAJTCL010000460.1 GCA_021323255.1 Propionibacteriaceae bacterium
ATTTAGTTACGGTGGCTGGGAAGATCCCGGACACAGACGACACCGGGAAGCAGGCTTGCCGCGTGCCCGCATAGCCAGCAACCTGACCTGGGAAGGGGACACCGTACGCGGTGTTGGTCTCACGAATGTGGACTACGACGGACATGATGCCGTCCGGATCCACAGGCACAAAGGGCACCGTGGTCTCGTCGGAGGCCGTAGTACTCTCTGCAGTCAGTTCCAGATCAAACCAGACTTCGGTATTGGGACTGACTTCGGCGGTGTAGCCGTAGGTTTTCTCCCCTGTTGGGAGGGACTTGTTCTTGGTCACCACTTCATGGTTGTAGTGAGGTCCCGCCGACGCTCCAGTTTCCTCAACACAGGGACCCGTGTGAAGGTGGGAGCCGAGCAGCACCTTTTGATCTGGCTGAGATAGATCAAGCTGAGATGGATCAATCTTCGTCAGGTCGAGATTGAACGTGGTTCTGTCGCCTTCCACGTCCACGGCGATCTCGAGCGTCGCCTTGGCATAATCGAAGGGTCCGCCAGAATCAACCAGAAGATTCTCCGACTGCTCTCTGAAGATTGTCGACAAAACCCCGCTAGCGACCTGCGTTCCGCCCAGCGCGAGCGCGCAGCCAGCAACACCGCCGAGCGCAGCCTTAGTAATACGCTTCAAAGTGTCCCCCCGAGAGTCAGATTGCATGCGTGTGCTCGAGAATTCTTACACAGCTCCGCTCTCTTCGTGGGTCATCTGTCCGTAACGTGAGTCACTTTGCAGGGCGCTGCATGATTCGGCCGTCTGCTTAACTATCGACGTTGCGACGAGGAAGACTTGGAGGCGTCGAATGAGCAGGCCGACCGTCGTAGTGATCGGCAACTTCGACGGGGTCCATCGAGGACACGTCGAGCTCATCCGCGCCGCCCGAGCGGCTGAGCCGGGAGCGCGCCTCGTTGCTGTGACCTTCTGGCCGCATCCGATGTCGGTGGTCCGACCCGACCAGACGCCGGCCCTGCTCACCTCACTGGATCGTCGTAAGGAGTTGCTTCGCAGCGCGGGCGTCGACGAGGTCGTCGTCGTGCACTTCACCGCCGAGGTAGCCAGCTGGAGTCCGGCCCAGTTCGTCGATACCGTGCTCCGACCGCTACATCCCACGCGGATTGTTGTGGGAGAGAATTTCCGCTTCGGGTTCCGAGCTGCCGGCGATGTCTCGACCCTGGCCGAACTTGGGGCGGGGGAGTTCAAGGTTCAGGCGTTGCCGTTGGTCACTGATGGCACCCAGGCGAGCTCGTCGACCCTGATCCGGCATGCGGTTGCGGAGGGTGATTTTGGTCGGGTGCGGGAGCTGAGCGACAACGTCTTTCGGTTCTCCGGTGTGGTGGTACGCGGTGACCGGCGCGGTCACGAGTTGGGTTTTCCAACGGCCAATGTCCCGGTCCCGCCCGGAATGGCGGTGCCGGCTGATGGCGTCTACGCCGGATGGGTCACGAGGTTGGATGTTCCTTCACCGCGCTGGCCTGCTGCGATTTCGGTTGGTACGAACCCCACGTTTGATGGTGTGGAACGGCGGGTGGAGGCGTACGTGTTGGATCGTGATGATCTTGAGCTCTACGACGTAGAGATCGCGATCGATTTCTACGCTCGGCTCCGCGGCCAGGTGAAGTACGCCGGGAGAGAGGCATTGATCCGGCAGATGCATGCTGACGTCGAGGAGGCGCGGCACCTGTTGCATGCGGCCTGAGTTGGTGTGGCATCCGCACAGCGCCGGCGCACAATCGACACCGCAGGGGACGGCGGCTCGCCCCGAAAACCACACGGCAGACCCACAATGGGCCCGGACAAGGGCGCGCTGTCCAGCCTAGGAATTCGCTGGCAACCGCCCGGCGCTGGTAGATTTAGCCGCGCCGTTTGACCGGCCGCGGATTTTCAAGAGCTCCCACCTCACACCATGTGAAAGCCCACCAGGGCAATCGGGGGCGCCGCGCAACGGGAGACCGAGAGGAGAACGTCGGTGTCGATCGACGCTGCAACGAAGAAGAAGATCATTGACGAGTACGCAACCAGCGATGGCGACACGGGTTCCCCGGAGGTCCAAGTCGCAATCCTCACAAAGCGGATCGCGCATCTCACTGAGCACCTCAAAGAGCACAAGCACGACCACCACAGCCGGCGAGGCCTGATGCTGCTGGTCGGGCAACGGCGCCGGCTGCTCAACTACGTGGCCAAGACCGACATCGAGCGCTACCGGTCGCTCATCGAACGCCTCGGGCTGCGTCGCTGATCTGTCAAGCGGTTGGGCATCGCTCTGCAGCCATCAGGGCAGTTCATGCGGCGCCTGGCCCCTAGACCACAATTGAACAAACCACATCAAGTTCGAGATCGCATCTCGGCACAGATGCTCGACCAGGAGAGACTCGGTCCTCGGTAGTGGTTTTCGGGAGGAGCGTCCCGCTCTGGCCCGCGGACCTCGATCGAAGACCGGCCGTGCGGGTGCGATCCCCGTTCAGGCACTGGCGATCGTCGCCAGCGCCACAGAAAGGAATCCCGTGGAGGGACCAGATCTTCAATTCGCCGAGGCCGTCATCGACAACGGTGATCTCGGCCGCCATGTTGTCCGGTTCGAATCCGGCTTATTAGCACGGCAAGCTGCCGGTTCGGCAACCGTCTACCTGGACGACGACACCATGGTGCTGTCGGCCACGACCGCGCAAGCCAGACCGCGCGAGGCCATCGACTTCTTTCCGCTCACTGTGGACGTCGAGGAACG
>JAJTCL010000091.1 GCA_021323255.1 Propionibacteriaceae bacterium
AGCCGGCCACGAGCAGGAGTTGCTGCGACCGATGAAAGTCGGTGTCATTCCGGGCGTGGGCCCGATCACCCAGCAGAAATTGCACCGCATCGGCATCCATACGGTGTCCGATCTCCAGGGGTGCCCGCTCCACGAGCTGACTCAAGTGATCGGCAAAACCCATGCGCACTCCCTGCTCGAGCTGGCCTACGCCCGTGACGACCGGCCGGTTGAGCCCGATCGTGAGACGAAGTCGATCTCCGTCGAGGACACCTTCGAAATCGATCTTGTCTCCCGAGATGACCTTGCCACGATCTTGGTCCGGGACGCACATCAAGTAGCGAGCCGACTGAGAGCGGCAGGACTGTTCGCCCATACGGTCTCGATCAAGGTCCGGCTGCATGACTTCTCGACTTTGACAAGATCACGCACGCTCCGGAGCGCGACAGATCGCGCGGATCTCATCGGCTCGGTCGCCACGTCACTCCTCCGCGCCGTCGACACCACCGGCGGGGTGCGGCTCCTCGGCGTCGGCGTATCCGGCTTGACCGATGTGCTGCAGGAGTACCTCTTCCCAGACCAGACGTCGGCGGCACAGGGACCCGAGGATGTGATCGAGGAGGACGCAACGGCGGAGGAGCAGCCCAGGCCTCAGGATTGGCCACCCGGGATGGATGTGGAGCATGATCAACACGGTCGTGGCTGGGTTTGGGGGTCAGGGCTGGGTCGAGTGACTGTGCGCTTCGAGACGAACCAGACACCGCCTGGTCCGGTTCGGACCTTCGCCTACGACGATCCTGCGTTGCATCGGGCTGACCCAACTTGAATGCGCGGAGCGCGCGGGGGTTCAAGGGGGTCGCCCCCCTTGCTCAAATGCGCGGAGCGCGCGGGGGTTCGAGGGGGTCGCCCCCTTGCTAAGAACTGCGTTCCACGTCTGATGCGGCCTCAATGAGTCCGAGGAACAGCCCGTAGTCCTCGCCGCTTTCGGGATGCCACTGCACACCAAGCCAGAATGGCCGTTCTGGATCCTCGATGGCCTCGATGGTGCCGTCCGCAGCGCGAGCGGTCACCTCGAAGCCGGGATGGGTGATCACCGACTGGTGGTGATGACAGCTGACCTGCACGCGGTCACCCACGAACGTTCGCACCCGGGAGCCTTCCCGAGTCGCGATGGAGGTCCAGCCGAATGAGTTTCCGCCGGGTGCATGCTCCTCATGACCCACGACATCGGGCAGATACTGTTCCAGCGTGCCGCCGGCCCAAACCGCCATCACCTGCATACCGCGGCAGATACCAAGCGTCGGGAGACCGATCCGATCAGCGGCGTCCAGCAGCCCAAACTCCCAGGCGTCCCGATCCCGACGCACCTTGGTCGCAGGATGTGGCATCTTGCCGTAGCGCTCTGGATCCACGTCAGCGCCGCCGGCGATGATCAACCCGTCCAGCCGAGAGACCACCTGAGCCATGCCATCGGTCTGCGGCGGAAGCAACACGACCACGCCGCCTGCAGCCTCAACTGATCGCGTATAGACCGCCGGCAGCAGGTCTGCTGACATGTTCCACACCGACCAGGCAGCCTGCTCGCGATAGGTCGTGAGGCCAATGACGGGTCGGCCTTGTGTCGCCCCCACCGCCGTCATGGCTCACATTCTCACATCCTTTCGAAGCTGCGCCGCAGCTCCCAGTCAGTGACAGCGGCGTCGAACGCCTCCAGCTCGACATCGGCCATGGTTGAGTAGTGGTCGACCACGTCGTCTCCGAAGGCGGCGCGCGCAATTTGTGAGGAAGCGAAGGCCTGCCGCGCCTCCCGCAGGGTACGGGGAACGCTCGGCAAGTCAGCAAGGTCGATGCTGCCAGAAGGCTCCGGACCCAGTTCCAGATCATGATTGAGCCCGTACAGCCCGCCGGCGATCATCGCCGCCAAGGCGAGGTAGGGATTGGCGTCCCCGCCTGGAATCCGATTCACCAACCTCGCCGATCGACCTTGGCCCGCTAGCCGAACTGCGCAGCGCTCGTCCCGCCCCCAGGCGATCGTGGTGGGTGCGGACGATCCGGCAGCGAAACGCTTGTAGGAGTTGATGTTCGGCGCGTAGAGCAAGGTGAAGTCGTACAAGGTCGCCAGCAGCCCGGCGACGAATGACTCAAAGATCTTGGTGCGCCCCTGGTTATTCCAGAAGATCATGTCATCCTCAACGCCGCGCAGTGAGAGCTGCAGATGACAGGAGTTGCCCTGCCCCGCGTCGTACTTGGCCATGAAGGTGATCGCCTTGCCGTGCTGCGCGGCGATCTCCTTGGCCATCGTCTTGAAGACCGTGTGATTGTCGGCGGCCGTCAAGGCCTCGGCATGACCGAAGCCGATCTCATACTGTCCGGGGTTGCGTGCTCCCTTGACCGACTCGACATCCATCCCCGCAGCAAAGGTCACATTGCGGATCTCGCGGAGCAGCGGCTCGAGCCGACTACCACCCAGGATGGAGTAGTCCATGCTGTACTGGTTGGCCAGGGCAAGATCACGATAGGCGGCGCTCCAGGCGTCCTCATAGCTGGTGTGAAAGGCCATGAACTGCACTTGGGTGCTGGCCAGTACGGCATACTCTCGATTCGCCGCCGCCTCCAGCTGCTGCTTCAAGATCGTCCTCGGAGACTGGACGACCGGCGTCTGGTCCGGCCACACCGCATCGCACTGCACCATCACAGCGCCGGGTTGGTGACGCAACAGGCGGATCGTCTGCGGGTCGAGGACCAGTAGCATCTCGCCGTGGTTGCCCGGCGAGGTCAGCGCGTAGCGGTCGGCAATGTTGTTGTCGACGTCCATAGCAAAGAGATAAGCGGAGCTCTCGTCGCCATGATCCAGGACGTGTTCGGCAAAATACGCCGCATGCAGCCGCTTGCCTTGCAGCCGCCCTTGCAAGTCGGTGAACGTGACGACGACGGTATCGATATCGCTCTCGTTGATCCGCCGCCGGAGATCATGCACGCTGAGATGACGGGCGTTGCGTAGTTCAGTCATGTCGTCCCCACTCCTTGTCGCGCGCAGGATCACCACACTTGAAGAATCGCTACTGACGCTAGACCAAGGAGCTCATGAGCCCTAGGTCGGTCGATGTCTACGCTGTGCCCATGGTCATGTGGGTGGGTGCACTGCAGTTCGACCTGCTGCTCGGCGATGTCCATTCGCTCAAGGAGAAGCGCTCGCTGGTACGCCCGCTGATCGCCGAGGTGCGAAGGCGCTTTGAGCTCAGCGTCGCCGAAGTTGATCATCTTGGACTGCACCGGCGGGCCAGCATCGGAGTAGCCGCGGTAAGCCCTGACCGGGCGCATCTCGTCGAAGTGCTGGAGGCGGTGGAGCAACTGGTCGCCTACCGTCCTGAAGTCGAGCTGCTCTCGGTACGCCGCATGCTCCGATCTGCCGATGATTGAGTCTTCAGGGCTGGCTCTGTCGATCACGCCTGCCCGCCGCGTACGGGTCACCAAGATCGACATCGATGACCCTGCGGCTGGGCGCTAGTAGGGCTGGCTCGTGAAAGCACCTGAGCCGCTCGTCTGGCCATGGTCCTGAGATCGTGTTGCCGTCGGCGATCACATCACCGTATTGGAACTCATAGACCGCGGTGGAGAAGAGCATGGTTGCGATCTCGCCGGGCTCACGATCCCGGAAGTGGCACTGCACGTCCGGAAGTCCAAAGACGTGCAGGCCGAGAGTGTCCATGACGATCACTCCGGGGTCGTTCGCGATGCTGAAATACCGCACGTTGATCAAGCCATCGAGATCACCTGCTGTGAAGAGCTTGGGATTACCCACCCGTTGACTCTGCGGCCAGCTGAGCACCGCCGGGTCGCTGAATTGCGCAAGCTCGGCAACCACGCCACTCATCGCGTCCCAGCGCTCCTGCGGTGTCCGGCCGTCACCGAACATCTCAGACACCAGCAGGCCGCGACGACATGCCGACACGGCGGCCTCAGCAGTCTCCCAACCCCACGTCTGGCTGACATCGGGCAACGTCTTGCCATCCTGTCCCAGCGGGCTGGCAGGCATGACCACCGTCAGCAGCGGCGCAGGCGGCTCATCATGAGGGACCACGATCGACTCCAGCTGCAACTCTGTCGCCGGCCACCGTGATCGCAAAGCCTGGAGTAGCAGAGGATCGCCCAAGTCGGGCAGCTCCTCGTACCACAGCTCAACGATCAGAGGCGCCGTCTGGCCAGGGATGCTGCCGCCATTCACAGCACTCCTCTTACCCTTCGTCGATCGGGGTCAGTCATCCTCGGCGTTGGCACCGGGCACACCAGAACAGATTGCGCCCGGCGAGCAGTTGGGTGCGGACCTTGGAGCCGCAGACGTGGCAGGCCATGCCGGCACGCCGGTAGACATAGACCTCACCACCATGATCATCCTGACGCGGCGGGCGGCCCATCGCCTCGGGTGTGTGCTCGGGGCGTACGGTGTCGATCCTGTTGTCCGCAACACCATGTGACATCAATTCGACAAGATCGGTCCAGATCCCCACCCAGCCCCGGCGCGTCAGCTTGTTGCCCGGCCGATGCGGGTTGATCCGGTTGCGGAACAGAACTTCGGCACGGTAGACGTTCCCCACCCCCGACACGATGGCCTGGTCCATCAAGAGTGCGGCGATCGGGCGTGTGGAGCGTCGTATCCGGCGCCATGCAAGATCAGGATCAGCGTCGGCGCGGAGCGGATCGGGACCCAGTTCGCTCAGCCGTGCGGCCACCTCGGTCCGAGTCCGAACGACGCAGAGCTGGGGTCCACGCAGGTCCGCCACCGCCTGCTCAGTGGCGATCCGGGCCCGCACCTCGCCGCGGGGCGGACTCGGCGGGCCAAGTTCCAGGCTGCCGATGAGGCCCAGATGAATGTGCAGCAACCGGTCGCACTCGAACTCGCAGAACAGATGTTTGCCGTGGGCCGTCGCTTCGATCATCCGTGTCTGGTCCAGCAGCGCCGCTGACTGGGCAAAGCGGCCTTGCGGGCTGGTGACCGACACCACCTGGCCGCCAAAGGCCTGCGTCAGGTCGAGAGCGAGCCGGTGCAGCGTATGCCCTTCCGGCACCATGCCTCCTTGGAGCTGGGGCAAGCTGGCCCGCGTAACACTTCCATTGCGATCATGCCCGCAGCCCGCGAATCTGTTTTAGCGTGTGAGCCATGACAGGTGCGGTGCCACCTGGGGGTCGCGCCTCAGGAACGCACGGCGGAGGAACACAATACTCGGGGACCACGTACGACGCTCGCGACCTCTGGCCGCGGGATTTTGGGCGGGATGGTGTTTCGGGGCTGGTCACTCTCGACCGTGCCATGCGGGGGCGGGACGTGTCCCGCCCGGACCTCGACGACGAACGGGTCGCGGCGGAAGTCATCGACGAGCTACTCGCTCGGGTTGATGGACGTCGACCGAGTGATCGCCGCGCAGCGCCCAACCGGTCGTCACAGACGCGGCCGACAGCGTCCTAGGAAGCAGTCGCGGTCGAACGCGACTTCTCGTAATCGGCGAGGAGCGCGATGCGCCGGGCATGGCGTGGATCCCCGCTGAACGGCGTCGTCAGGAACAGCCGAACCATCTCCAGGGCCTCTTCCTGGGTATGCATCCGAGCGCCAATGCTGATCACGTTGGCGTCGTTGTGCTCGCGACCGAGCTTGGCTGTGTCCAGGTTGTAGGCAAGCGCGGCTCGGGTGCCTACCACCTTGTTGGCAGCAATCTGCTCACCGTTGCCAGACCCGCCGATCACAATGCACAACGAGCCGGGATCGGCTACCGCAGCCTCGGCGGCAGGGATGCAGTAGACGGGATAGTCGTCCTCGGCGTCGTAGGCATTCGGCCCGTGGTCAACCACCTCGTGACCATCCTCGGTGAGAGCCTCGACCAGATAGTTCTTCAGCTCGAAGCCGGCGTGGTCGCTGCCGATGTGTACGCGCATGGGAGCACTATGGCAGATCCGGCCGAGCCAGATGAGCGATCGCCGTTTCAGCCGATGTCGCCGAGGCGCTCAACCGGCCGCGTGATGTGCAGCGTCCTCGGCTGACGTGCCGCCTCCCCCAGTTGCTGGATGCCGGCCGTGAGACCGCCGACGATGTCGCCGCCGGCAAACGAGGTTTGCATGGCGGCGGCGGCCAGGCGACATTCGAGATCGCTGAGCACTCGCCGGGCTGCGATGCCAGTGACGATCTCCAGCTTGTGGAATTCCGGATCACACATGACCAAGACTGAGTGATCAGGATCGCTGAGTGCCTGGTGCAGCCGTTCGGCGTACCCGCGTGAGTCCTCCTCCGCAACACCGACAAAAACCGAGAATTTCAGACCGGAGACAGCCTCGGCGTTGTGGACGGCGCGCGTGATCCATTCGCGTTGGCTCGGGGTGAACGAGTCACCAGCGGGCACCCGCGCCACCCACGTGTTCGCCGGTGTCGTCGCCCTCGACTTCTTCGCTCACGGAAGCCTGCTCGACCTCACGTGCCATAGCCTGATCGGCGTCCCGTCCGTAAGCTTCGGTGCCCGGATTTGCGGGGGCGGCCTCCAGCTCAGCAGACTTCTGGTCTCCCACCCAGAACGGGTCGCTTGTGTGGTAGTCGTCGCCCCGCCCAGCGTGGATACTCTGCGCGATCTTGTTGATGGCGACCACGATGAGGAAGACCAGGACAGGGAATCCGACGAAGATGGCAAGACTCAGCAAAATCGACGGGGTGGGGACCTCTGGCCACCCCGAGAGCGTTTCCAGAGGCACTAGCATGCTCAGGAGTTCGTTCACGGCCCTACGTTATCGCCCCGACACGGTTCCGCGGAGGCTGTGAGGCGCCCAAGAGGAGGATTGTTGTCAGATACCGGCGCGCCACAGGCCAGGCCGGAGGACCCGACGCCGGGCGTCGAGGTCGATTCGACTCCGTCTCGGATAGTCCTGGATGCGGATCAGATTACTCGTGTCTGCGCTCGAATGGCCCATCAGATCCTGGAGGCGAATCGCGGCGCCGAGGGCCTGGCCCTGATGGGAATCCCCACCCGCGGTGTCGCATTGGCTCATCGGCTCGCGGCAGTGATGGACGAAGTCGAAGGCGTCCGGGTTCCGGTGGGCGCGTTGGACGTGACCATGTACCGCGACGACCTGCGCCGGCAACCGACCCGGGCCGTAGGGCATACCCACTTACCGGTCGAGGTGGATGACAGCACGGTGGTGCTGGTCGACGACGTGCTCTACTCCGGACGTACGGTGCGGGCCGCGCTGGATGCCCTCGGTGATCTTGGTCGACCGCGGGCGGTTCGGCTGGCGGTGCTGGTGGACCGCGGTCACCGCGAATTGCCCATCAGAGCCGATCATGTCGGCTCCTACATCCCGACCCGAAGCGGCGAACACGTCAGCGTCAGACTGGCCGAGATCGACGGCGTGAACCAGGTCAGCATCGAGCAGGGTAACGATCCCGGTCGCAGGGAGGCCTGATGCGCCATCTGCTGTCCGCGGCTGATCTTGATCAGACTCAGATCACCGAGATCTTGGATCTCGCGGAGGAGATGTCGCTGGTACAGGGACGCCCGGTGAAGAAGCTGCCGGCGCTCCGGGGCCGTACCGTGGTCAATCTTTTCTTCGAAGACTCCACGCGAACCCGATCTTCTTTCGAAATCGCCGGAAAGTGGCTGTCGGCGGATGTGATCAACATCAGCGGCAAGGGCTCGTCGGTGTCGAAAGGTGAATCGCTGCGCGACACCGTGCTGACAGTCGCCGCCATGGGCGTCGATGCCCTGGTGATCCGGCATCATGCGTCGGGGGCACCGTGGCAAGCGTCACGCTGGATCGACGCCCATGTGCTCAATGCGGGTGACGGAACCCACGAACATCCCACCCAGGCGTTGCTGGATGCCTTTACGATCCGGCGGCATCTGCGGAGTTCGACCCCGGATCTGATGCGCTTCGACGGCAAGACCGTGGCGATCGTCGGAGACATCACCCACTCTCGAGTCGCGCGCAGCAACGTCTTGCTGCTTGCGACTTTGGGGGCGCAGGTAATCCTCGTGGCGCCACCGACGCTGCTGCCCGCGGGAATCGACAGCTGGCCGGTACTGGTGTGTACCGACTTCGATGAGGTGCTGCCCCAGGCCGACATCGTGATGATGCTGCGGGTGCAGCGGGAACGCATGTCAGGCGGGTACTTCCCTACTCCGCGCGAGTACACGATCAGCTACGGCTTGACTCGTCCTAGGCTGGAGATGATGAAGCCAGGTGCCGCGATCTGCCATCCGGGGCCCATGAACCGAGGCTTGGAAATCTCAGCAGACGCCGCCGACGCGGCCAACTCTTTGATCTTGGAGCAGGTTGCTGCCGGCGTGTCGGTGCGGATGAGCGTGCTGTACGAGCTGCTGGGAGGGGCTGAGTGACGAGCCTGCTCATCCGCGGTGCCGACCTGGTGGGCCGCGGCCGCTCAGACCTGCTGATCCGCAGCGGCCGGTTCGTAGACCCTGCCGACGCCGGAGCCGACGTAACACAGCTCGATGCAGACGGGCTGGTCGCCTTACCTGGCTTGGTCGACTTGCACACCCATCTCCGGGAGCCCGGACGAGAAGACGCTGAGACGGTGCATTCTGGCACGCTGGCTGCTGCGCGGGGCGGATTCACCGCGGTGCTGGCCATGGCCAACACGACGCCTGTGACCGACACCGCCGAGGCTGCCGCGCACGTCGGGGCGCTGGGCGCCCGGGACGGGTCTGCACATGTGGTGCCGGTGGGGGCTGTGAGCAAAGGGCTGAATGGAGTCGAGCTGGCCGAACTCGGGCTGATGGCCCGGTCCAGCGCTCGGGTGCGGGTGTTCTCCGATGATGGTCACTGCGTGTCCGACGCGCGCCTGATGCGACGAGCGCTGGAGTACGTCCGCGCCTTCGATGGCGTCATCGCTCAGCATGCTCAGGATCCGCAGCTTGCCGGCGTTTCGGCCTGCTGCCACGAGGGTGAGATCTCCGGCAAGCTGGGCCTGCCCGGTTGGCCCGCCGCAGCCGAGGCCAGCGTAGTTGCTCGAGACGTGCAG
>JAJTCL010000092.1 GCA_021323255.1 Propionibacteriaceae bacterium
CGAAGTTGATCATGGCTGCGTCCATCGGCTCGAGAGGTCACCACGCCACCCTATGCTGCGAGCGACGGCATATCGCGCGGATCCATGCGCGCGATGCGCCAGCGGCATCAGAAACATTGGATCACCGACCAATGGATCAGCGACCGACGATGTCCCAGACAGCTCCAGGCTTCGCGAGTGACACCGGACCATCGAAGTGGGGTGTTGCCTCTGCCAGCACACGATCGGGTTCGTACCACGGCGGAATGTGGGTGATCACGATCGCCGCTACTCCAGCTGCTTGACCGATCGCGGCGGCTTGGGCGCCTGACAGATGCATGCCGTCGGGATTGTCGGGATGGTCCAGAAAGGCCGACTCGACGAGCAGCAGGTCCACGCGGTTTGCTATCTGTACCAGAGCTTCGGAGGGCCCGGTGTCGCCGGAGTACACCATGGCGGCTCCGCCGGGTTTGTCTTCCTCGACACGGATGGCGTACGCCTCCACCGGATGGTCGACCTGAACGGTCCGAACGGTAAAGGGCCCGATCCGCTGGCTGGGCTGCCAGATACGCCAGTCGAAATGCTCGTCGATGGGAGGACCATGCTCGCTGGCGCTGCTGTCGCCACGCGGCACCTCGTACGCCTGGGCGATCCGTGATGCGGCGTTGGCAGGGCCGTAGACCGGCCGCCGCGGCCATGGGGCGCTCGGGGAGTAACACGCGGCAACGTAGTAGCCGCACAGGTCGAGGCAGTGGTCGGCATGCAAGTGGCTCAGCGCGATGGCATCGATCTCACGCGGGTCAAGGTAGCGATAGAGGGCACCCATCGCGCCGGGACCGCAGTCCAGCAACAGCGAGAACGTCCGATCCTGGTACGGCGCCTGCACCAGGTAGCTGGAGGCTGGCGAGTCGGGTCCGGACAGTGAGCCGCTGCAGCCGACGATGGTCAGTTTCATCATGGCGATCAGACGAACTGCTCGACGCCGACAACGAGGCCGCCCATCAGCCGATGACCGACCCCCTCGAACGCCTCGGGGTTGCCCGTGGTCAAGAACCGGTAGCTGGCCTCCCGTGGCTGATCATGTGTCAGGCCGCGCCGGGTGAGCGCCGCGTACACGTCCTTAGCGCACTCCTCGGCGCTCGACACCAGGCTGACGTTGTCACCCAGCACGTACGAGATGACACCGGTGAGTAGCGGATAGTGGGTGCAGCCCAAGATCAACGTGTCGATATCGGCTTGCTGCAAGGGTTTCAGGTACTCCTCCGCACAATCCAACAATTCCGGGCCGCCAGTGATCCCGGCCTCGACAAAGGAGACGAAGCGGGGACAGGGTGCAGTGTGCAGCTCAATGTGCGGAGCCGCGGTGAACGCGTCGTCGTAGGCCTGCGAGGTTGCGGTCGCTTCAGTGCAGATCACTCCAACGCGACCCGACCGGGTGGCAGCGACCGCCCGGCGCGCCGCAGGAAAGATCACCTCGACAACCGGCACGGGATAACGTTCCCGGGCATCGCGGAGCACCGCTGCGCTGCCCGAGTTGCAGGCGATGACCAAGATCTTGACGCCCTGCTCGACCAAGTGATCAAGGCACTCCAGCGCATACTCGCGGACATTGGCGATGGGCTGCTCGCCGTACGGCGAACGTGCCGTGTCGCCCAGATAGATGATGTCCTCGTGAGGCAGCTGGTCGACGACCGCGCGCGCCACGGTAAGCCCGCCGAATCCAGAGTCGAAGATGCCGATCGGAGCGTCAGTATCAGCCGCCACGAGCGCTCAGCCTACAAGCGATAGCCGAGTAACTCCGTCATCACAGTAAGTCCCGAGTTCGCGAGCGTCGACCTCACAGGCAAGTCGTGAGTTCGCGAGCGTTCGCCGCATTCCGACGAACGACTGAGGTTCCTGGCGCGATCGCGCGAGCGGACAGGCTTAGAAGGCTAGGCCCAGACTTGGGTATCCAAGAAATCCTCGCTGGCGTCGAGGTCGCCGCTGTAGGCGCCTGTCGAGAGGTATTTCCAGCCGCCGTCGGCGATGATCGACACGATGTCGGCGGGCTCCCCTGCTGCGACAGCCTTGGCAGCTTGCGCTAGTGCTGTGTGCACGATCGCTCCCGAGGAGAGTCCGGCGAAGATGCCCTCGCGTTCCAGCAGCTCGCGGACGCGTCGGACCGCATCACGGGCACCCACCGAAAACCTCGAGGTGACGTAGGACGCGTCGTAGAGCTCCGGCACGAAGCCCTCTTCGAGGTTGCGCAGGCCGTAGACCAGTTCGCCATAGCGCGGCTCGGCCGCAATGATCTTGACATCGGCTTTCTTCTCGGCGAAGAAGCGACCTACGCCCATCAGTGTTCCCGTCGTGCCGAGACCGGCGACGACATGCGTCACCTCAGGAAGATCTTCCAGAATCTCCGGCGCCGTCGTCAGATAGTGCGCCTCGGTGTTCGCTGGATTGCCGTACTGGTAAAGCATCACCCAGTCAGGGTGTTCTGCCGCGAGCTGCTTGGCGACACGGACTGCCTCGTTGGAGCCACCCTCGGCCGATGAGGAGACGATCTCCGCGCCCCAGATGGCGAGCAGCTGCTTGCGTTCGGCCGAGGTGTTCTCCGGCATTACGCAGATCAACCGGTAGCCGCCGAGCTTTGCCGCCATGGCAAGGGAAATACCGGTGTTGCCGCTGGTCGGCTCGAGGATGGTCGCGCCGGGTCGCAACCTCCCATCAGCCTCGGCAGCCTTGATCATGGCGATCACTGCCCGGTCCTTGATCGAACCGGTCGGGTTGTAATCTTCCAGCTTTGCCCAGAGCCGTACTGAGTCGCTCGGCGACAGATGTGGCAGGCCTACCAACGGGGTATGGCCGACCGACTCGGCGAGCGAGGCGTATCGCACCATGAATGAGCTGCCTCAGCCGCCCGCGACAGCGGGCAGCACCACAACGACGTCGCCGTCCGCGGTCGGGGCGTTGAGTCCACCGGTAAAGCGGACGTCCTCGTCGTTCACGTAGACGTTCACGAACCGGCGTAGCGTCTCTGCCTCCACGATCCGGTCCTTCAATCCCGGGTTGCGCGCTTCGATGTCATCGAGCACCTGCTGCAGGGTCGCACCGTTTCCGTGCACCGCCTTGGCGCCGCCGGTGAACGTACGGAGGATCGTGGGGATCCTCACCTCTACTGACATCGAGTTCTCTCCTCTGTTCCGCACTGCGAGCGGCGGGTGCGCGAGCCGTGCCAGGAAACTTGCCTGGCTACGCTTGCCGAACGACTGGCCTTCCAGGCCTATTCCGTGACGTCGATCTCCTCCTCGGTGACCACACCATCGACAATGCGGAAGGAGCGCACACTGACCGGGCGATCCGCGGCACCCGAGTCGGCCGTCGACACTAGGACGTAGTGAGCCTGAGGTTCAGAGGCGAGGCTGATGTCGGTTCGTGATGGATAGGCCTCAGTCGAGGTATGCGAATGGTAGACGACGACGATCTCCTCCCCCGCTGCACTCATCGTCTTGTACAGCTCGAACTGCTCCTGCGGATCGAAGCGGAAGAAGGTCGGCGAGCGGTCCGCGTTGATCATTCTGACCAGTCGGGTCGGTACGTCAGTGCCCTCCGACCCGACAATCACCCCACATGCCTCATCCGGATGATCTTCCCGAGCGTGGGCGATGATGGCGTCCACGTGCTCCCGGGTGATCTTCAGCACGGCGGTCAGACTAGGCGCGATGCCCCCGGGCGGCTGGTACATCCGGACTGTGAGATCGAGCTTCCTAGCGAGATGTGGATACCGATGTCTGCGAGCGTCGGAAATCGCGCGCCGCCGTGCTGAGCCAAGCTGGCGCTAACAAGCGCCAGCCTCAGCGAGCGGAGCGAGCAATCTGACAGAGCGCGAGCAGACTCAATTAAGGCGTGCGATGCCCAGCCGATCTAGCAGCAGCAGGAAGGCCTCGGCGAAGGGATTGTCCTGCGTCGCTTCACCGATTTCGGTCCAGTCGAGCTGCTCGCGCACCGCACGGACCACCAGCAGCAGGGCTGCGAAATCACAGTAGTGCTCGGAGAGCGACCGCAGCTTGGCGATCATGATGGGAGTCGGCGGCAGCACCGGAATCCGAACGCCGAGCACCTCGTATTCGACCGCAGTGTCAAGCAGCGACTGCACCACGGGAACACCGCCGAGCCGATGTAGCACATCGACCAGCGCAGGCTCCTCGGCAGGCTCGGTCGAGGAATCCGCGTCGCAGTAGGCCTTGAAGAGCCAGTCTTCCGGCGGTCGCTCGACCCGCAGCCCCGCGGCCGCCAGGGTGTTGGCAGCCATCTCTACGTCGGTTTCAGCCACCACAAGATCGACATCGTGACTCGGCTCCGGCCCGCCAGCTACCCAGAGGGCATAACCACCGCCCAGCGCGAAGGCGACACCGTCGGCTTTCAGTGCTGACGCGGCAAGCTTGAGTGCGGTACGAAGAAGCGGCTCATCGGTTGTTGCCGAGAGCGGCGGTGATTGCTCGGCGATGGTGGGTACCTTCTTCCCATGCGGTTGGCGACATTCAACATCCTGCACGGCCGCTCGCTCCACGACGGGGTGGTCGATCTTGGTCGGCTGGCCGATGCTATCCGTTTCTTGGACGCTGACATTTTGGCGCTCCAGGAAGTCGACCGTGACCAGCCGCGTTCCCATCTCGCCGATCTGACGGCCGTCGCCGCCGAAGCGATGGGCGCCGTTACACATCGATTCGCTGCCGCGTTGTCAGGCACGCCTGGTGCGGCCTGGATCGTGGCATCGGAGAACGACCTTCCGGGTGTTGCGTCTTATGGGATCGCCCTGCTCTCGCGCTATCCCTCTGATTCCTGGCAGGTTCTCCGGCTACCACGAATCCCGACCCGCGTCCCGTTGTATCTGCGCACTCCGCGGAAAATGATCATCGTGAAAGAAGAGCCGCGTGCTGCGGTGATCGGACGGTTACGCACCTCAGCGGGACCTGTGGTGGTTGCTAATACCCACCTGTCTTACGTGCCTGGCTGGGGACGACTCCAGCTACGGCGGATCCAGCGAGACCTCGCACCGCTGCAGGAGCCGGTGATCTTGATGGGCGATCTCAACATGGCGGATGATCGACCAGTCCAGGTGACCGGTTACCGCCCGCTGGCCAGGCACTTCACCTTTCCCGTCGACAATCCCGATCGCCAGCTCGACCACATCCTGATACGCGGACAGCTCGGGGAAGTGATCACCACCAGCGCGCCCGCGCTGCCCCTGTCAGATCACCGTGCTCTCATCGTTGAGCTATCGACGCCCACGTCACAGGCCCATGATGATCAACACTGAAGCCTCCTGTGCACCTTGTGGGCCTTCGGCTGGTTTGCGGACAGCCCGAAACGCAGCGCCGTTGGAGACAGATCGCTCACCTTCGTGATAGTTGCCGAACCAGGGCATTCGCCTGGCCACTAGCCAGTGGTGGCGTCCAGATGCTGCAGGAGATCGTGAGCCGCGAGTTCGACCTCCTTGTGCCGCCATTCCGAGGCGCGGTAGACGCAAGCGATCAAAGCCGTCCGGTGCACGCGTCGCAGGTCGCCGTAAACGAATGCGTAACGGGCCTTCGTCTCATCAGAGGCACCCTCGGTAAGGCCGAGGTGCCAGGCGGCATACTCCTCCCACGAGTGGCGCTCCAGGAAGGCGTTCTCGGCATCAGCGCGTGGCTGCACGTCACCCCAATCGCTGTTCAGCACGTACTGCCTGGCATCGATCAGCCGGCGGCAGTTGTCTACTGCGGCCTGGTTCAGTGTGTACCTCGCCATGTCGTGACCCGCCTTCCAGAATCGTGTCAGAGCGCCGAAATGAGTGTCTCCTGGGCGAAGCCAAGCCAGTCGTAGACGCTCACCATGAAGCTGCGGGGATCCTCGTCGGGCAGCGCCGCCAGCTCGTCGGCGGCAGCGGCGTCATTGATACCGAGCCGGATCGCCACAGCAAGCCGCACGCCGGTCAAGGTGCGCAGCCAGCTTTCGACCTCGTCTCTGGGAATCTTGAGATCATGGGCTCCGAGCTCGGTGGCCGCGAGCCTGTCCAAGACGACGCGCGCCTCGGCCACTTTCGTCGCTTTGAGGTCGCGCTCGGTGAAACGCCGAAAATCTGCCGCAGCGTCGGCGTCATGGGGGTACGCGTCTGGGAACAGCCGCTTCAGCACCGGATCTTCTGATTGCTCCGGCTCATCCGGGTTGCCCTCGAGGTTCTTGACGATCTCCTCGAAAGCGTCATTGGGCTCCGGCGGCGTAGCGAAGCCCTCGGGCTCGCCATCGGAGACCAGCTCGATCAGCTGCATGATCAAGGAGGACAACAGCTCCACCTCGTACGCACTGAGCTGGGTGATGATCATGCCCCGCCTGCGATGGAATTTCTTCATCTTTGATTGCCTCGCTCGCTGCGCTCGCTCGGCGCGGATCGCGCTTGCAAGCCGCTGCCTTCCTCGCTCTCTCGCCGACGAAAAGCGTGTCGGCTCCCTCGCTCGTCCAGGACAGCGGCGCGCGATCCGAGTTTCACATATCTACGACGCATGGTGCGCTCGCTCGGCGCGGATCGCGCTGCTTTGATTGCCTCGCTCGCTGCGCTCGCTCGGCGCGGATCGCGCCTTTGGAATCCACCTACTTCGTCGTCGCTCGGGGACGAAGAGCGTGTCCCCTCGCTCCTCCTCAGCACGGCGGGTGGCGCGATCCGTGATTCATCTGCCTCCAACAGCTCAGTGCGCTCTCGCTTCAAGGTCACTTGTCCGACTTGTCGAGGGTGGCCCAGAGGCCGTATTCGTGCATGGCTGTGACGTCGCGCTCCATCGCTTCGCGCGTGCCGCTGGAGACAATCGCCTTGCCCGTGGTGTGCACCTGCAGCATCAACTTCTCGGCCTTGGATTTGGTGTAGTGGAAGTAGGTCACAAAGACGTGGGTGACATAGGACATGAGGTTGACCGGGTCGTCCCAGACGATGGTGACCCAGGGCGTCTGCGCCAAAAGCTCGTCAACCGGGCGCTCGGCGATGGCTGTTCCGCCTGCCGGCGTCAGGCTCTCCCCCTCGGAGTCGGGCATGAGAACCATTCTTGCAATGACCCTGGAGATTCGCGCATCTCGCTCCCTCACGTGCCCGACGCGGCTAGCTAGGCTGACGCTGTGACCGCCACGGAGGCTGCTTCGCCCGTGTCGGCGGCCTGGGGACCGAGCGAGATTCCGACCACCGCCCTACTGACCGACCACTACGAACTGACTATGGTTCGTGCGGCGCTGCGCGCCGGCACCGCCAACCGGCGATGTGTCTTCGAACTCTTCGCGCGCCGGCTCCCTGGGGGCCGCCGTTATGGAGTGGTCGGCGGAGTGGGCAGAGCGCTCCGTGCGCTGCGGCACTTTCGCTTCGACGAGGAGTCGCTTCGTTTCCTTATGGACAGCAAGGTGGTCGACCAAGCGATGGCCGACTGGCTGGCCGATTTCCAGTTCTCGGGCGACATCTGGGGCTATCCAGAGGGCGAGATCTATTTCCCAGGCTCCCCCCTGGTGATCGTGGAGAGCACCTTCGGCGAGGCGGTCGTGCTGGAAACCCTGCTCCTCAGCATCTACAACCACGACTCCGCCATTGCAACCGCCGCCTCCCGCATGACCGCAATGGCCGGCGATCGGCCGATCATCGAGATGGGTTCCCGACGCACACACGAGCTGGCGGCAGTGGCCGCGGCGCGCGCCGCGTACATCGCAGGCTTTTCGTCAACCTCGAACCTCGAGGCTGGCCGGCGCTACGGCGTACCCACGCGCGGCACAGCGGCGCACGCCTTCACCATGCTCCATGCCGATGAGCGGGAAGCATTCGCGGCGCAAATCGCCGAGCTGGGCGAGGAAACCACGTTGCTCGTCGATACCTATGACGTCTTCGAGGCCGTGAAGATCGGGGTGGAGCTTACCGAGGGCCGGCTCGGCGCGGTCCGCCTCGACTCCGGCGATCTGGGATTGATGGCCACTCGAGTCCGGGAGCTGTTGGACTCACTCGGTGCGACTCACACCAAGATCATTGTGACCAGCGACCTCGACGAGTTCACTATCGCGGCCCTCGCGGGAGCACCGGTCGACGGCTATGGCGTTGGCACGGCATTGGTCACCGGCAGCGGCCACCCTTCGTGCGAGTTCGTTTACAAATTGGTGGCTCGGGCAGAATCCGACGACCTAGCGGCACCGATGGTGGCAGTGGCCAAGAAGAGTGTGAACAAGATCTCCGTCGGTGGTCGCAAATACGCCCTGCGCCGGCTATCCGAGGACGGTACGGCGCAGGCAGAGATCATCGGCCTGGGCGTTCCGCCGAGTGGTGACAGCAATGACCGTCCGCTGCTGGTCCAATTGGTGGCCGCGGGGGAAACAGTGGGAAACGAATCATTTGAGGCGATGCGTCAGCGTCACCAGCGCTCCCGCGCCGAACTTCCCCTCGAGGCGCTGAAGATGTCCCGAGGCGAGCCAGTCATCGAGACAGTCTTTGCGGGCTTCGGCGAGGGTGCAGTGAACCCTTACCAAACCAAACCTAGCGCTGGATCGCCGACAACAGACGCCATGGGCGGGGCAACCGCGGGAGTCAATCCGCAGGCTGGGACCGCCATATCTTGAGCACGCTCCGCGGCGCGACGGTGGTAAACGCTTCTTGGCAGATTGCGTGGAGTTCAGCATCCTCGATCCCTGGTAGCTGAATGCCAAGCCAGCCGAGGTGGCCGACGTAGGGCGGCCGGAAGAAGCGTTCCGGTTCTGTCTCGACCAGATCGGCCTGAACACCGTCAGGCGCAGCGCACCAGATCGCTAACCGCCCGTCGCCGTGGTGATCGTCGAGAAACATCACGAAGCATTTCTTGTTCCGGATGAAGAATGCGGGGCGGCCGTGGCTCGGACGTTCGGATGTCTCCGGCAACTTCAGGCACGCCGCCCGCACCCTAGCGAGCGCCTCGGCGACCTCGCGTTCCGAAAATCGGCTCAAATCCGACTGCGTAGCCTGCTGGTCATGGAGCTGTTCGACAGCCTGCTCGACGACGAGACCATGATCCGGCGACCAGAGAGCCAAGTTCCGGCGGTGGTCGCTAGCCACCGCGAGTTGCGCGGGGCGTACCGAAATCTCTTCGCATCGCTAGTCGCGGTGGACCGTCGGCTCACCGAAATCGCTCGACAGATCCAGCCTGGGGACAGCATCCCCATGAGCGTGGTCATCAGCGGTGGTGCCGGCGGGCTGCTGGCGCTGGCACGCCACGAGATGCCCGGCATCGAAATTGCGGCGGTCGAGCCGACCGTGCGTGATCTGGATGATCTTGCCGGCAGCGCAGCCCGGGTGATCTCGGCTGCCGCGGAACTCGGGCCGGACGTCGCAGTCTTCATCGAGGTGCCGTACGCACCAGGCTGGGAAGCTGCTGTCGAGCTGATTGAAGCCGCCGGACTCTACGGCAAGATTGTCGCCGACCAGGCCGAGCCGCGACAACTTGCCGAACAGCTGTCGATCTTGATCGAGGCAGATCTGCCATTCAAGATCAGCACTGCATCCACCGTCGACTGCCTGTCCCTGCTGACTGCGGTCGAGGGGCTGGTCGCCGGCGGAAGCCTGGACGATGCCGCGGAACTGCTCAGACGCGATGACCCTGATCGAATTGGCGCTGCGCTGTCCAGCTGGGACCAAACGACGCAATCTCGGATCCGCCGCAGGGTTCGGCGGCTGGGCATCGATCAACCACAGCAGGT
>JAJTCL010000093.1 GCA_021323255.1 Propionibacteriaceae bacterium
TGTGGCGCAAGGTATCAACCTGCGTACGCGACACCGGGTCAGCGATCGGTTGATCGATGTTCAGCGTCGGAGTGTTGTGGTCCTCAGTCGCCAAGGTCAGGTCGGGGCGACGAACACGGCGGCCGGCCTGCCGTAAACCGTCGAAAGCTTGTGGGCTGGTCACCTCGTGAATGAGGTGAAGGTCGATGAAGAGCAGATCGGGCTCACCCTCGGCGGTTCGTACGACGTGGTCGTCCCACACTTTTTCGCTCAGCGTCTTGCCCATGACGATTGTTTTTCTCCTTATCCCCTTTTTCCGCATGATCTGCCAAGCTGTTTCGCGACCATTTCCGCGAGTGCCACGCTAATCTTCGCACTTGCCTTCCAGCATCCGAGACGGCAGTATCAAGGCATGGACAACTCTAGCGGTGTCGGCGTCCTCGACAAAGCCGCCCTCGTGCTCAGCGCCTTGGAGACGGGTCCGACAACCCTGGCTGGCTTGGTGGCCGCGACCGGCCTGGCCCGACCGACCGCGCATCGCCTTGCTGTCGCCCTCGAGCATCATCGTCTGGTAAGCCGGGATCTGCAAGGCCGATTCATCCTCGGCCCTCGGCTTGGGGAGCTGGCGTCGGCTGCTGGCGAAGACCGGCTGCTGGCGACGGCCGGGCCGGTGCTGGCCCGGCTCCGCGACATTACCGGGGAATCGGCTCAGATGTTCCGGCGGCAGGGCGACTACAGGGTGTGTGTGGCCACAGCGGAGCGCATGTCTGGACTGCGCGACAGTGTCCCCGTCGGCACCCAACTGACCATGAGCGCCGGCTCTGCAGCTCAGGTGCTGCTGGCCTGGGAGGAGCCCGATCGCATGCAACGCGGGCTCCGCGGCAGCCGCTACTCAGCAGTCGCTCTGGCTGCAGTCCGCCGACGTGGCTGGGCCCATTCGGTTGGCGAGCGGGAACCGGGCGTGGCATCTGTTTCGGCACCCGTACGCTCCCCGTCCGGCAAGGTCATTGCTGCGGTCAGCGTGTCCGGGCCCATCGAACGGCTCTCCCGACAGCCTGGCCGGCTGCATGCGCCTGCAGTGATCGCCGCCGCCGAACGCCTGAGCGAGGTGCTTCGCCGGAGCGGAGGAGAGTAAGTCCTCGAACGAGGCCGATAGGGTCGGATCTGTGGAGGAATCCGTCATACACCGGCCCGCACGAGTCGATCAGGCGCTGCAGCGCTGGCGGGCGCGACGTGCTCGTGATGCCGGGAAAATCGCTGAGGTAATTCCCTATGCGGGCTATGGGTCGACGAGCTCGGTTCGGGTGCTTGCTCGCGTGCTGCTGGCGAAGCCGCCAGAGCGTCGCAATGAGATACCCACTGGCGCACGCGGCTGGCGCAACTTCGTTGGCGTTCCAGTGGAAAACGCGCAGGTGAATGTGCAAATCGGCGACCAGTCGTTCGAGGTCCAGGCCGACCGCAGCGGCGTCATCGACATTGTTGTGAATGTTGATCTTGAGCCAGGCTGGCATCGGATCAGTCTGAGCTCAGAAGGGTCAGCGGTCGCGACGGCTCTGATATTCGTGGTCGACCCAGAAGTGAAGTTCGGCGTCGTCTCCGACATTGACGACACGGTCATGGTCACTGCCTTACCGCGTCCGCTGCTGGCTGCCTGGCACACCTTCGTTGTCAACGAACATGCTCGGGCTACGACTCCTGGAATGCCGGTCCTCTACGAGCGCCTCACCACTCGCTATCCCGGGGCACCGCTGATCTATTTGTCAACGGGAGCGTGGAACGTCGCGCCGACCTTGACCCGCTTCCTGTCGCGCAACCTGTATCCGGCTGGTGCGCTGCTGCTGACCGACTGGGGTCCAACTGCCGATCGCTGGTTCCGCAGCGGTCGCGAGCACAAGCGCAGCAGTCTGGAGCGGCTGGCCCGCGAGTTCCCGCAGATCAAGTGGCTGCTGATCGGTGACGACGGACAGCACGATGAGTCGATCTACCGCGAGTTCGTGAAGGAGCATCCCGACAACGTGGCGGCGGTCTGCATCCGCCAGCTGACGCCCAGCGAGGCGGTGCTGGCCGGCAGCAGCTTCCGCGGCCACTCCACCTCGGGCGACTCAACTGTGCCCTGGCTGTACGCCGCCGACGGCGCCGGTCTGGCGGACAAGCTGGAACGCCTCGGCCTGCTTGATCCCGCACCTCAGCAACCTGAGATCGAGGCATGAGAATCATTTCTCCAGTGCAGCAGGGGCGGCGGATGGCTCTCTGGTCATGACCACTGTTGGGGTGATCGGTGCCGGCCGCGTTGGCGCGTCCTGTGCGCGGGCAATCGTCCGTGACGGACTAGTCACACGGATGACGATTTACGACCGAACCGAAAGTTACGCCCAGGGCGAAGCTCTGGATCTCAGTCACGCCTTGCCCATGCTCGAGCCCTGTGAAATTCGCGGGCGACCGCTGACTGCCGTGGAACCCGAAGATGTCCTGGTCATGGCGTTCGGCGGCCATACCACTTCCGGTCAGACCCGCCTCGACCTGGCACGAGGGAACCTGGCGATTTGCCAGGAGGTCGCCGGACACGTCGAGCTTGGCGGCCTCCCCCGCGTCTGTCTGGTGGCGACGAGTCCGCTCGATGTTCTTACCGAGTACCTCACGCGACGCTGGGCGGGACGCATGGTGGATGTGATCGGCTCCGGCACATCGCTGGATACCTGGCGGCTGCGCGGCGAGCTTTCCGCGGTCTGCCGGGTTCATCCGGGATCGGTGCATGCCTGGGTTGTGGGCGAGCACGGCGACTCCGCTGTACTGCTGTTCAGTTCGGCAACAATCGCCGGCCTCACACTGGAGGAGTTCGCTCGGCAGACGGGTATCGACCTGTCCGCCGAGCGGCTGGCGACAATCGCTGAGACGGTGCGAACTGCTGCTTATCGCGTCCGCGAACTCAAGGGCTCGACGTGGGATGCGATTGGACTCGCGGTCGCTGCTCTGGTACGCAACCTGGTCCGTGACCACGGCCGAATCGTTCCCGTTTCGGTCCGCGTCGCCGATCGGCTCTGCGCCAGTTTGCCATGCGTGCTCGGTCCCGAGGGTGCGGGCAAGCCACTTCTCCCGAGGATGGACGAGCAAGAGGCCGCTGCTTGGGAGCGAAGCCTCGAGGTGCTTCGTCAAGCTTTGACAGTGCTCCCCTGAGGTCGTCCGACATGGTGGAGCGTCGGTCACGTGGCCTTGATCGAGAACCGGAGGATCGAGATGACTGCAGGTGCCCATCCACCGTTCGACGCTGAGCTTGAATCCGCACTCGACGCGGCGCCCGCGTACTTCACTACCCTCGAGCCCGATTCCATTGCGGAGTTCCGAGTGGCGACCACGCGTCCGCCCTCCCTCGACGAGCTCATCGCGGGGCGGCCGGTGGACCTCACCGACCACACCGTGATCGGTCACAGTGGCGGTGAGATCGTCGTCACCGTGTGGCGGCGACGTGGCCACGAGAGGGTGGCAGGTGGGGGTGTCTATCTCATTCACGGTGGCGGCATGATCGGCGGGAGCCGATGGTCGGTAGCACCGATGCTCATCGAGTGGGTCCTTGAGTACGGCGCCGTCGCTGCCGCCGTTGACTACCGACTCGCACCCGATTTCCCCGACCCGGTGCCAGTTGAGGACTGCTACGCCGGGCTGGAATGGTTCGCCGGTCGCGCTGAGGTATTCGGCTTCGACCCGCAACGGTTGCTCATCGGCGGCCCGAGCGCCGGCGGCGGCCTCAGCCTCGGGACGACGCTACTCGCCCGTGATCGAGGTAAGCCGATGCCGGCCGCGATGTTGCTCATGTGGCCGATGCTCGATGATCGGAATGAGACGGTCTCAGCACAGCAGATCGATGGCGTTGGGATCTGGGATCGCACCAGTAACGAGACCGGATGGACCGCACTGCTCGGCGACCGTCGCGGTACCGCCGACGTCTCGATCTATGCGGCACCGGCACGCGCGACCGACCTCAAGGGCCTGCCGCCCGCCTACATCGAGGCGGGGAGCGCGGAGGTGTTCCGCGACGAGGCCGTCGCCCTCGCGAGCCGGATCTGGAAGGCCGGCGGCGACGCCGAGCTCCACATCTGGGCGGGCGGGTTCCACGGGTTCCAAACGATGGTGCCGTCGGCGGCGGTGTCCCGGGCAGCCGTGCAGACGCGCGAGTCGTGGGTACGCCGCGTGTTGGCGCCGTGACCAGTGGATGGCTGCACTGCGCCGCCGCGAGACCCGAGATATCCCTCCTGGGGCATGCACGCTCGCGGATCAGCGGTTGATCCACCGTTGCATGTGCGCGGGATAGCGCTCGCCCTGAACGTCGACACGGTCGGCCGCCGCTGTGATCTCTTCAAGATCTTCGGGAGTGAGTTCGAGGTCGCCGGCGGCGGTGTTCTCCCGTAGGCGGTGGGGCTTGGTGGTGCCGGGGATGGGCACGATCCACGGGTGCTGAGCCAGCAGCCACGCCAATGCCACTTGCGCGGGTGTGGCGCTCTTGCGTTTCGCGATCGCCGACAGCAGCTCCACGAGGGCCTGGTTGGCGGTCCGGGCCTGCCCGGTGAACCGCGGCAGCTTGCTACGGAGATCGGAGTCGGCGAAGGACGTCGAACTATCGATCGTGCGGGTGAGGAAGCCTTTCCCGAGCGGGCTGAACGGCACGAAGCCGATGCCGAGTTCGGCAAGGGTCGGCAGGATCTCGGCTTCGGGTTCACGCCACCACAAGGAGTACTCGCTTTGCAGTGCGGTGACCGGCTGAACGGCGTGGGCGCGCTGGATGATCGAGACTCCGGCTTCGGAAAGACCGAAGTGGGCGACCATGCCGGCGGCGATGAGCTCCTTGACCGTGCCGGCTACCTCCTCGATCGAGACTTCGGGGTCAACGCGGTGCTGGTAGAGCAGATCGATGCGCTCCACGTTCAGCCGGCGCAGCGAGTCCTCGACTGTCGACCGGATGTGCTCGGGGCGGCTGTCCAGCCCGGTCGAGCTGCTGCCGTCGAAGGAGAACCCGAACTTGGTAGCGATCACTACTTGGTTGTGGACCGGCGCCAAGGCTTTGCCGACGAGTTCTTCGTTGCTGAACGGCCCGTAGACCTGAGCGGTATCGAAGAAGGTGATGCCGAGATCGACGGCACTGCGGATCAGGGCGATGCCGTCCTGCTCGTCGACAGCTGGGCCGTAGCCATGGCTGAGTCCCATACAGCCGAGGCCGATCGCACATACCTCGAGGTCACTGCTGCCGAGGGTGCGGGTGATCATATCCGCTCCTTGAGGTCGAGGTCGGGTGGTTGAGACTTCCCTTCCATTTGCTGTGCCTCTGTCCCTGCAGGGTCACACGGCCATTGAAGAGCTGACCGTGCGTGGGTGGGAGGGCGCGGCTATCCGTGCACTGATAGGGCCTCCTTCCTTCCGGTCGGACCTCGTACGGTGGCGGTCATGGACAACCGGCCCGAGATGCACCTTTGAAGAAGCTGCTTCAGGTGACACCGTCAACCGACCGACACCGACCTGCTAGCGACGAGGAGCACATGGAGATCGAAGCCCACCAATCAACCAGCAAAGGTGCTGCGGAGCGGTTCACCGGCGACGTTTGGGTCGATATGGTCGCGCAGCCCCGGCCGCTGCCGCACCGGATGACCGCCGGCATCGTCCGCTTCGCACCCGGGTCGCGGACCGCCTGGCACGTCCACGTGCTCGGCCAGACTCTCCGCGTCACCGAAGGGATCGCGCTCGTCCAGGCCCGCGGCGGCCGGGCCGTCGCCGTTCACCCGGTGAGACCGTTTACACACCGCCGGGCGAATGGCACTGGCACGGAGCCACCGAGGAGAGCTTCATGACCCATCTCGCGCTCTCCGTGACTCCTCCCGAGGAGGAAGGACCGGCGGTCACCTGGGGCGAGCACGTCACGGACCCGGAGTACCAGACCGCCCACCAAGCACTCCGTGACCTCCGACTGAACTGAACCACCCGGGGTCATGCACCTACCCACCGCAGAGGAGATCAGGAGCTGACTGAGCAGCACAGCGCCGGGCCGGTGGCGGTGATCACCGGCGCCTCATCCGGAATCGGCTCGGCGACCGCCCGGACCTCGCCGCCCGCGGCTACCGGCTGGCACTGCTGGCCCGTCGCGTCGAACGCCTGGAGCAGCTGGCCGCCGAGCTCGGTCAGGGGACACTGGCAATCGCAGCAGACGTCACCAACCATCACGCCGTGGTAGCTGCCGCGAGCAGGACTTCGGTTGCGCAGATGTCCTGATCAACAACGCTGGCGTGATGCTCCTCGGCCCGTTCGGCAGCGGGCAGCGTGAGGAGGCGCGAAGGATGGTCGAGGTCAACCTGCTCGGCGCGATGACCGCAACCGAAGTGTTCCTCGACCAGCTCCGCAACGGCGGCGGAGACCTGGTCAACATCTCCTCCGTCGCCGGAGGACCGCCCGCGCCGGCAACGCCGCCTACGCGGCGACGAAGTGGGGGATGAACGGCTGGTCGGAGGCCCTGCGGTAAGAGCTGCAGCCCGACATCCGCGTCACCGTCATCGAACCCGGTGCGGTGGCAACCGAACTCACCAACCACATCACCGACCCGGCTGCCAACAAGGCGCCGAACAGCTCTACGCGCAGATGGCCCTCACCCCCGACGACGTCGCCGAAGTGATCGCATTCGCAGTGACCCGACCAAGACGAATGACGCTGAACGAAATCCTGCTGCGACCCACTAACCAACTCGGCTGAATCTGGGCTGGCAGCAGTCAGCGGAACGCCGCCACCGCCGCGCCGAGCACGGCCAGCACAAGCAGTGCCACCAGGAGCGCGACGATCAGCTGTCGCGCACTCTCGCGGTGGCCGAGCGCCGCGTCAACCGTCGACTCGGCCGGCAGGTCATGCATGACGGCCGCGAGCTCGCCGTGGGTACGAGCGACGAGCACTCGGTCCACCCGCTCGGAATACTCGTCCAGGCTCAACCGCCCCTCGGTCGCGTGCCGCTGCAATTGCTCCACGAGCCGGTCTCGGTCGTCGTCGGACGCCCGCAGTCGGAACTCGGTCGACATGGCGCCCTCCCGGCCGATTAGTCTGTTTCATCACGAAGTTGCTGACCGAATGATAACGTCCGGCCATGGCGAATCCCCCGGGACAAAATCTGCTGGTGATCGAACGTATTCTTCGCGATCGCGAGGGAGTCTGGCGGCAGATCAGCGACCAACGCGATCTGCGCAGCCTGACCCTACAGATGCTGACGAGCTCGGCCGTTAGCCTCGCCATCTTCGGCTTGGTGCTCGGGGCCTCCAATGGCTTATTGCAGGCCCTTTCGTCGATGGTCAAGCTACCTTTGCTCTTCCTGGCCACGCTGGCTATCTGCCTACCGACCCTGTACCTGTTCAATCTGGTCTTCGGCGCCCGGCTATCCATGATGCAAGCCGTCACGCTCATCATGGTGGCGATCACCGTCATTTCGGTACTCACTCTCGCGTTCGCGCCCATCAGCCTGTTCTTTCTGATCACCGCGCAGAACTACGCATTCTTCAAATTACTCAACGTGTGCATTCTGGGGCTGACCGCTGTGGTCGGATTGCTTTTCCTCACCCGCGGTATGGCCGCTCTCAACGCGTACCATGCGGCGAACCTGGAGGCTTCCTTCTACCACGCGCCGCCGGCCGAGGTAGCGATCGAGGCCACGGATCGGGAACTGGCGCTCGTCGGCGCCGGGAACGGCAACGGTGCCCTCCCGGCTGCGCCCGTGGCGATACCCTCGCGGAGCCACGACGCCGCTACGCCGCCTGCCGAGCCCGCCGAGCCCGCCGAGCGGCCGACCAGGATGATGCTGGTATATATCTGGATCCTGCTGTTCGGCTTCGTGGGCACCCAGCTCGCCTGGACGCTGCGGCCGTTCTTCGGCGACCCGGAGGCCCCGTTCGCGCTGTTCCGAGAGATCAGCGGCACATTCTATGGCGATATCCTGAGCACCATCGGTCAGCTCTTCGGGTGATCGCGTCGCATGGCGGCATACTTGACCAGATAGTTAATTGAGGCCGAACCGAATAGCGCTGATTGTAGCGTCTTACCTTTAGCGCCGGCGAAATTCGAACCTACGTGACCGTCCTGAGAGGGCGCGCGTAAAGGGCTCCAGTCCCATGATCGGATGACGCGCTTTGATTTGGTCTCTCAGTCGTCAGCAAACGGATCCCGCCCTCGCTCGGAATGTGGTTGAGCAGGTCGACCCCCGCATCGGTTCAGGTGAGAATCACTCTTCGTCGTCGATGCAGTTGGTATGCACACCCCATCGGTCCACGTAGGTCATCAATTCATCCGCGTCGGGAAGGTCGGCCACTTCCTGGAATAACCTCTCAAGTTTGACGCAGTCCTTGGCCATGCCCGCTGTATCGATCTCTTCCTGAAGGTATGGGCGGTACTTCTCCCAGGCGATCGGAGAGGGGTAGGGCCAGCCCGCTTGCTCTGGACTCCACGTCTTGCTTGGCGCCGGTATGGGAGTCGAGGTCGGAGGTGTGTACCGGAATGCGAAGAGCAGCAGGCAGACGCCGAGAGCGATCGCGACTGTCTCGATTGCTGCTAGGACGATTAGCCTCTTAGTGTTCATGTTGCTGCCTCCTTTACCGGTCCAAGATCGAGAAGACTTTTAGGAAGGCGAGATATCCGAGGTCCACACCGAGGCTGATCGATACCACCTGGAGTAGCGCGCCAATGATCAGCTGCTTTGGCATGCTCGGTACTCGTGCTCGACCTGCTGCCGGTGATCTTGAAAGGTCCGCCACATCATAGGGCCGCGAACGGTGGGCCTGATGCGGCTCAGCGTCGGCAACCTTCTGCGGCGCGCGTAGGGTCATGATCACGGTCAGGATGGCGCTAATGGTGATGGCGGCGAAGATGAGGTACCCATAGCCGATCGGGGTGTCCCCATTGCCGCCGCCGAAGCTGAGCATGGTGAAGTACTCACTGATCACGTGAGAGACTCGGGTTGCCACACCAAGATCCAGACCAAAGCAACAACGGCCAACAACTCGAAGAACATGACCAGCCCCATCAGGGGAGGTGTGTACTCCAGCGGTTTGGGATCGCCGATCGCCGCGGCTCCAGCCACGGCCACCGCAAGCGTGGCCAGACCCGGAAGTGCCGCAACGGCCCTGGTCCTCCATCGCCACCGAAGCCCTACAACAAGCGTCAGCCAGGCCACCCCGAGGACCGCCATCGCGACGAGGTTCAGCCCAGACGTCCACGGCATGACCAAGGCGACATCCCCGTCCATGGCCTGCTTACATGCGGGGGAGAATTTGCGCCCGACCTCCACGTAGTAGTTGATGAAGCTGCCCCTCAGCATGCTCCCCCGGCACGGCAGCCAATACAGGTAAGTCGACAAGCCTGTGGCTGTGGCCGCGGCCAGCATCAGGCCCGCGGTCAGCAACCACGGCCAACGCTGTTCCTTCACGCTCAGACCGTACCGATTCGTCGGAACTCAGGTGAGCCAACAGTCGATTTCACTGATGAAGCATCGACGCCCTCGAAGACCACTCCGGTAATTCCAGCCGTGAGGTTCCAAGACCGGCCGCCTCTCCCGCGTGCTTGGCCGCTTCCTGACGTTCAGACCCCGGCCAAGCCCCACGAGCCGAGCGCCTCAGAACGGTCCGCAGCCCCTCTCGGCTACTTGCGAAGCAACTCGCCTATGTGCCCGGAACAGCTCGTATAGACGTCGGGGTTCTCGGGAGGCCCACCAGGGCCGACGATCTAGGCAGAGGTACTCGCCATTGACGAGGAACAACCAACCGATGATGCCGATCAGCACGAGGGACAAATGATCATGAGGACGATCAGCCCGGTGGGTCGCTTCTCGCGCGCGGAAGACTGCACAGAGTTGACGACACTGAGGTCCGGGGCGGATGGCCCAGACGTGGCCGGCGGCGTAGTCACGGTTACTCCTTCAGCTTGAGGCCGTCCGTCGTAGTCACGAGGCCAGCGTGAGAGCCGCGGTCTAGCAACCACATGCGCTTATCACTCACGCTGAGACCGTACCGATTCGTCGGGACTCAGGTGAGGCAACAGCCGCACTGATGAAAGATCGACCGCAAAACCCCCTTATTCCAGCCGCGGCATTCTCCCGAAATCGCCTCCACTCTCGCGTGTCCCTGGGCGCTCCCTGACCTTCAGACACCCGGCCACGCCCAGTATCCGGGACTGCCCTGACGCCTCAGAACGCCACATAGCTGCTCGGCTGTTTTTCCGGGTCCAGGCTGTTGTGTCCTATCGCCAGGGCGAGGATGCCGGCGATGTTCGCGACTCCAGCGCCGGCAATGGACAACGGCGCCGAGTGGTCTGGAGTGCGCAGGTCTGTGAGCAGAAGGGCCCGCCCACAGGACCGCGTCGGTCATAAGCGATCCCCCTCCAGCGAGCGCTGCCGCCTCAGCCCTGCAGCCTGACCTGGGCAGATGGGAGAAAACCGGCCTATCTGTTCACGGGTCAGCCACAATGCGCAGCCGCGCCTCGGCCGCCAGGGTGGAGGGAACGGTCAATTCATCGAGGGAATGCGTGATGGCTCTCATCAAACGGCACCGGATAGCGGTTCTCATCAAACGGCACCGGATAGCGGTGTTCCTCGTCCTCGCCTACGCCCTGGCGTGGGGGGCGACCCCATGGAACAGCTTCTTCGCGCTGGGCGTCCCGCTGGCTGCGCTGATCGTGGTGATGACGGAGGGCTTGAGCGGGTTCAAAGGCGCTGATCGAATGCCGGCCCGACCGCGACACCGAGCCATGGCTGAGTGGGAGGAACTGCGATGAACAACGACGTCCCTTCGCCCGAGCATGTCCGGCCTACCACCGCCCCCGCCACCCATCATCTCGGCGGCGCGCCGGAGGCAGCATCGGGCCTAGCCCGTCACCCACTGCTGATATTCACCGTCTTGGCCCTGGTCCTTTCCTGGCTTCCCGTCATTCCCTATGCCCTGGGGTTGTTCCCGGCGCCGCTATTGGCCTCCGGCCCCTTCCTGGCGGCGATCATCACCGTAGCCGCGGTCGGGGGGAAGAAAGGGTTGCGCGCCTATTTTCGCCGCCTGATCCGTTGGCGCG
>JAJTCL010000094.1 GCA_021323255.1 Propionibacteriaceae bacterium
GATCTGAGCACCTCGAGCGGTCGGGCCTGGTCATGTACGGCGTTGAAAACGAACGCGGCACCGAACGGCTGGTCAGAGGTCAGCGCCGCCGCACCCGCCACCTCGAAAGAGACGTTGCTCAGCCCTTCCGCCCGTGAGCGCGCAACGGCGATGGCGTCGGCGTCCAGGTCGAAACCGACGAACGTCGACTCTGGGAATCGTCGCGCCAGCGCAAGAGTCCCGTTGCCAGCGCCGCAGGCCACGTCGGCCACTCGGGTGCCGCGCTCCAGCTTCTCCACCAATCCAGGGGCAAGCGGCAGAATCTTCTGAACGAGGATGTCGCGGTACATCGGTTGCCACAGGACATCCATCACGTCATGGATCTCTGGGGTAAAGGCGTCCCACGGGACACCCCCACCCTCGATGAAACACTTGGCCACCGCATCGCCTTGACGAGTGATCACCGAGATCAGGTACGCCAGGGGAGCCAAGTTGTCGTAGCTATCGCCGGCCAACACGGCCGCGTGCTCAACCGGCAGCCAGAAGCGTCGGTTTCTCGCGTCGTATTCAAAGATGTCAGCAGTCGCCATGGCGGCTAGCCACTCACGGACGTACCGCTCCTGCAGACCGCCACGTTCGGCTAGCTCGGCAGATGTCGCCGGGCCCGCTGTGGCGAGCTCGAACAACCGGGTGCGGCGGCCAATGTCGATGAGGCTGGTGAGCAGCCCGCCGGTCAGGGTCTCGATGAGCTTGCCGGCGAACTCTTCGACGGCAGCCGCGTCGACGTCTGTCTGTTCCACCTCTGTTTGTTCTGTGATGGTCATGGTTCGACGCTAGTAACACGTGCGCTGAGATGCATGGGGTGACTACCCCATGTTTGAGGCCTGTGTTTGTGGGGTCCCTCAGAGGAGACCACGTCGGGTTGCGAACAAGCTCGCCATAGCCCGATTGGACACCCCGATCTTGGCGTAGATGTGCTCGACATGGTTACTGGCTGTCTTCCGGGAGATCACCAGGCGCTCCGCAATCTCCTTCTGCGACAGACCTCGCGCGAGAAGTCGCAGCACCTCCACCTCCCGGGCTGTGAGTCCTGCGGGCCACTCACGGTTGCGTCGCACTTGGTGGCCAGCGGCTCGCAGCGTGGCATCGACAGCTGCACCGTCCAGGCGCCCGGCCTTGACTTCCTCCCGGAGGCGGGCGGCGATCTTGCCGGTATCGAGAGCTTCACGGTACGGCCGCGGTTCCGACCATGCTTGATAGCAATCGGCTACGGCCAGCAGCCGCCCTTCCGGTGTGAGCGACTCAGCGGTGCTTCCTCGCGGGTATCCCGAGCCGTTGAGCCGCTCGTGGTGCTGTGCTGCCACAGACGCCAGGCCCGCGAGGGCCGGAACTGACGCCAGGATGCGATCGGTGTAGTAGGGATGTAGCCGCAACCGTTCCACCTCTCCGGCGGTCAGCGGCGCACGCTTGTCCCAGATCGTGTTAGGGATTCCCATCCGGCCCAGATCGTGCACGAGTCCGGCCCGGCGTACCGTCCGGGTGTCCATACCCAACTCCGCGGCCGCACCAGCTGCCAGCTCGGCGACGCCACGTGAGTGGCCGAGCGTGTACGGCGACTTCAGATCCACGAAATCTGCGATAGCTGCCAGCACCCGATCAAGATCGTCGTCACCGAGCTCTCGGCCCACGGTCGGGGCTTTGGCCATCACCGCGTCCCAGGTCGTCACCTGACCCAACTCCCCGAAGATCGTCTCGGCCTCGGTCGCGAACAATTCCACCAGAGCCGGGTCGAGCTGGCCGCCGCTGCGGGCGCGGGCAACGTCAACCGCAGCCTTCACGCCACCGATGTGATGGAACACCTCGACAACATCGGCGAGGTGCACCAAACGAGCCGACGGCAGCACCTCCTCGCGCTCAACACCGTCAGGCTCGCCCTTGCCGTCCCAGCGCTCGAAGGTCTGGGCGACGCTGTCCCGAACCGCGTCGGACAACCCGAGGTCCTCGCTGAGTGCGGACGCGGCACGCCAGTGGTTGGTATACATCTGATCAAGGTCGTGCCTCCCGTCGGAGAGAAACCCGACGCCGGCTTTGATGCGCTCAGCGAGTGGCCGACCATCACCGATGTGTCGCAGCACGAAGGCGACACTGCCAGCGACGTCGTCGATGTCGAGGTAAGCGGCATCGTGCTTGAACGCCTGGTCGTCGCCGAACCACTTCGCCTGCTCGTAGGCGTCTATGTGGCATCCCAGCCAGGCCAGCATGGAGGCGTAATAGACGACCTCGCGTTCCTGCTCGTCCATCGCGAGACATTCGGCGAGGCGCAACGCGATGTAGGTCTGCCGGAGCACATGCTCGGTGGGGTGCCCCAGTCCCAGGTCGGCGCCGAACGACAACGCGCCGAGGAGCTCGGTAACCTTTACCCCTGCAGCGGCAGCTTCCACGCCCCGATTGTCATGCCGCGCGGGAGCTTTGTCATGAGGCGGAGCGGCAGCGGCACCACGAAGTCGGCTAGGCAAGATCACGTCGACCTCGAAGACGGTAGGGCGGCATCGCTTCCTTCCGGTAAAGTCTATTTCTATCCGTCACGGAGGAACTGAGCCATGACAGTCACCACCTTGCCTCCCCACAGTCGGACTCTCGATGTGGAAAATGACCGCCCTAGCTGGCGGGTCAAACGCCGTCGTACCCGACAGCTGCGGCTTCGGGATGAAACCAGTGCACGGCTCGCCGAGCTCGATCACATGAGCGAAATCCTCAACCAAGCCGCTGACCTGATCGGCGGCGGTTGGCTGCAGCACAGCTGGTTCGCCTATCTTGACGACCACGGACGGACCAGAACTGTGACCGCCCACAATGTCGACAGGCTGGCTGGTCGTCCGGTGGCCGGGGCTTGCCTGGTCGGTGCGATCGTTCAGGCCGGTGGAGGCCTGTCGAACGTACGGAGCCAGGCTGTCCAGCGTGCTGTTGACCTCACCTGGCACACGCTGCATGAGATCCAACTACGAGAGAACCATTGGACGTCTGCTCCTGAGATTCGTATGGACCGCGTACGAGACCTCACCCGCTGGAACGACCACCCGGCCCGGACGGCACCGCAAGCGGAGGCATTGCTTCGTCGCACCGCGGCTGCAGCTTCGTCCGAAGCAGCCCGCGTGTCTCAACGCTCCGAGCTGTACGTCTAAGAAGCCCCTAGGAGCGCCCAAGCCGCCTGCATTTATCAGACAGTCTGATACGCCGGCGTTCAGCATGAATTCGACCCGGTATGCGAGAGGCAGCTAGGGCTCGGTGCCGATCACGAAGACGCGGTCCCCGTCCGCAGCGACAGAGCACGGTTCGCCCTCGATCGGGATACGCGCTGTCTCCTTGAGTCCTTCCGTCTCCAACGCCGCCGGAAAAGGTGACTCTCGCCCAGCTGGCGTCGTCACTGACGTTCTCCTGGGAAGCCGAACCAGGCCGCTTGCGTTGCGGCTGGCCCATCGGTGGTCTCCGCGCCAGGGATGGGCTGAGCAATCTCCCACTCGAATCCGAACGGATCAAGCGCGCTGAAGACGCGGTCACCCCAGGCCTCGTCACGGGGCTCGCTTGTGAACGTGCATCCGGACGCCCGGAAATAGTCGTACGTCGCGCCGAGGTCATCGACGATCAACCCGACGACGACGCCGAGCCCTCGCGGGCCACGCTGCGTGTTCCGCTCGCGCGGGGTGTCTGGGAAGGGCAGTCCCTCGAGAGCATCTGCCATCAACGTCACACCATGACCCTCGAGGATCGCCAGCACCGGCCGCCCTTGCGCGTCGGGGATCACTGCCGCCGGCACGAAACCGAGACCTTCGTAGAACTGCCGCGCTGCCTCAACATCTGCAACCCGAAGCCCAACGCGAAACTCGGGTGGCGCGGTCATTCCGGAAACGTATCTCAGCGCATGAGGCAATCCGTTCCGGCGCCGGTGGGTGTACGGGATCGTTGCCCACTAGGGCACGTCGATCAGTACTTTTCCGACTGCGCCGTCTTGGACGGCCTGGTGCGCGTCTGCTGTGTTTGCGAGGGGGAATCGATGCAGCGGCAAGCCGGCGTTTTCGCCGACCGGAAGCGCTTCGGCTACTAAGGCGAGCGTGATGTCTTCCACGGCCGCCGTGAGGGCCGCCTCACCGACTGTGTAGAGCAAAACGAACTGGTAGCGCACATTCTTGATCATGTTCTGTCTGACGTCGAGCGTGAACCCGCCGCCGCCGTCATTGGCATAGATGGCGATAGACCCGCGTGGCTTGACTACATCGATGTTGAGCCGGGAGTTGGCCGCCGCCGCGACCTCGACCACGAGGTCGACACCGTCAGGAGCGACTTCCGCGATTGCGGTTGCCGCGTCCTCATCACGGTAGTTGATGACATGGTGAGCGCCGGAAGCCGTCGCGAGAGCCGCCTTGGCCGGGCTGGAGACAGTTGTGATGACGGTGGCACCTGCCCAGCGCGCGAGCTGGATGGCGGCGTGGCCCACCGCACCCGCGCCTCCGGCGACCAGCACAACCTTGCCGGCGAGGGCACCGGGATGCAGCCGCTCGGCTCCGTCCTCTGACACTGTCAGGGCACGATGAGCGGTCATCGCCGGTACGCCGAGGCTGGCGCCGATGTCGAAGCTGGTGCCTCCCGGAAGTCGGACGACCCGGTCCGCGGGCAGATTCGTGTACTCCTGCGCGGTGCCTGTCGGCCGCTCGTGGCCGGCGAGATATATCCAGACACGATCTCCCACCGCGACGTTGGTAACCCCCTCCCCCACTGCGTCGATGACACCCGCACCGTCTTGGTTCGGAGTCACCTCCGGGAACGGCGGTGCTGCACCGTCGCCAGAACCAACGCGAAACTTCCAGTCCGTGGGGTTGACGCCGGAGACGACGACGCGGACACGCACCTCGCCAGGCCCCGGTTCGGAGACATCGCGATCGACGAGCCGCAGCACCGATGGGTCACCGGTCTCTGAGTAGATGATCGACCTCATGTGCGCGACAACTCCGTCATCTTTGGATGATTCCAGTCCTGATCAACGTAGTGCAGCTCGTCACTGGCGCGAATCCAGGACGATTTGGGGAACATTCAGAGCCCTGACATAGTTGAGCCTAGTACGCTCAAGTAATAAGTTGAGTGACACAGACTCAAGAACAATCCAAGACTTCCAGCTGGAGGAAACACATCATGGCTCGTGCAGTCGGCATCGACCTCGGAACGACCAACTCAGTCGTCGCCGTATTAGAAGGTGGCGAACCAACCGTCATTCCCAACGCCGAGGGCTCCCGGACCACCCCGTCGGTGGTGGCATTCGCGAAGGGTGGCGAGGTTCTGGTTGGCGAGGTTGCCAAGCGCCAGGCCGTCACCAACGTCGAGCGCACCATTCGTTCCGTCAAGCGCCACATGGGCACGGACTGGAAGGTGCGCATTGACGACAAGGATTACCGTCCCCAGCAGATCAGTGCCTTCGTTCTGCAGAAGTTGAAGAGGGACGCAGAGGCCTACCTGGGTGAGCAGGTGACCCATGCGGTGGTCACCGTTCCCGCGTACTTCTCCGACGCGCAGCGCCAGGCCACCAAGGAGGCCGGTGAGATCGCTGGCCTCGTGGTGGACCGCATTATCAACGAGCCAACGGCCGCGGCGCTCGCGTACGGTCTGGACAAGACCGATCAGGATCAGACGATCTTGGTCTTCGACCTCGGCGGTGGCACCTTCGACGTTTCTCTGCTGGAGATCGGCGACGGCGTTTTCGAGGTAAAGGCCACCAATGGCGACAACCGGCTCGGTGGTGACGACTGGGATGCCAGGATCGTCGACTGGCTGGTCAAGCAGTTCAAGAACAAGAACGGCACCGACCTGGCGCAGGACAAGATCGCGCGCCAGCGGCTCCAAGAGGCTGCCGAGAAGGCCAAGATCGAGCTCTCCTCTGCGAGCGAGACGCAGATCAACCTGCCGTACATCACCCTTGGTCAGGCCGGTCCGCTGCACCTGGAGGAGAAGCTGACCCGTTCGGAGTTCCAGCGACTCACCTCTGATCTGCTCGATCGTTGCCGGGCGCCGTTCCATGCGGTGATCGACGACGCCAAGATCAGCGTTGGCGCGATCAACCACGTGATCTTGGTCGGTGGCTCGACCCGGATGCCGGCGGTCGTTGACCTGGTCAAGGAGTTGACCGGTGGCAAGGAACCGCACAAGGGCGTCAATCCCGACGAGGTCGTCGCTCTGGGCGCCAGCCTGCAGGCCGGTGTGCTGAAGGGTGAGGTCAAGGATGTGCTGCTGCTCGACATCACGCCGCTGAGCCTGGGCATCGAGACCAAGGGTGGCGTGTTCACCAAGATCATAGAGCGGAACACCACGATTCCCACTAAGCGCTCCGAGGTCTTCACCACAGCTGATGACAATCAGCCGTCGGTGATGATCCAGGTCTACCAAGGCGAGCGTGACTTCGCGAAGGACAACAAGCCACTTGGCAACTTCGAGCTGACCGGATTGCCGCCGGCGCCACGCGGGGTGCCGCAGATCGAGGTCGCCTTCGACATCGACGCCAACGGCATTGTGCACGTCCACGCCAAGGACCTGGCAACTGGCAAGCAGCAGTCCATGCAGATCACCGGCGGCTCCGCGCTCGGCAAGGAAGACATCGACAAGATGATCAAGGAGGCCGAGGCGCACGCCGAGGAAGACCGCAAACGGCGCGAAGCCGTCGAGCTTCGCAACGAGGCCGACAACCTGGTCTTCCGTACCGAGAAGCTGCTCAGCGAAAACGCCGACAAGATCACCGACGATGTCAGGCAGCCGGTCGAGGAGGCAATGGCCGAGCTCAAGACTGCTCTGGAGGGCGAGGACAACGACCAGGTCAAGGCCGCGGTCGACAAGTTGAACACCACCAGCGCCCAGCTTGGTCAGGCCATGTACGCAGCTGCGCAAGCCGCTCAGCAGGCTCCGTCCGAGGCCGGCGAGCCAGGTGAGCACGCCGAGTCCAACGGCGAGAGCAGCACTGGTGAGGAAGATGTCGTCGATGCCGAGATCGTGGACGACGACCAGACCTCGAGTGAGGCCCGGTGAGCGTACCGGAACAGGAACCTCGGCAGAACGCCGAGAGTGAGTTTGAGCAGCGTGGCCCAACCATCCGGGACCGGCGCCGCATCGATCCGGAAACCTATGAGGTACGGGAGCCGCAGGCAACTGCGGCTCCTACCACAGCCGGCCCAGAGGAGGCCGCCAGTTCAGTTACGGAGGCTGACGCACAAATGATCGAGCTCGAGGCCGCTCTTGCGGAACGGACCTCTGATCTGCAACGGCTTCAGGCCGAATACGTGAACTACAAGCGCCGCGTCGACCGCGATCGTGATCTTGCTCGGAAGGTGACGATCGAGGGTGTGCTGAAGGACTTCCTTTCGGTGCTGGACGATGTGCGTTCGGCTCGCGAGCACGAGGAACTGAACGGCGGCTTCAAGGCTGTTGCCGAAGAGATCGAGCGGGTCACCTCCAAGTACGGTCTGGAAACCTTCGGGGAGGCGGGCGAACCCTTCAACCCGCATATCCACGAGGCGCTGCTGCATGCGCACGCTGAAGGCATTGACGGCCCAACCTGTGTAGAGATTCTGCAGCCCGGATATCGAATCGGGGATCGCATTCTGCGGCCAGCCCGGGTCGCGGTCGCCGAGCCAGAGCCCAACGCTCCAGCTCCGGTCGTGAACCCGGTGGAGGTGGACACGGTCGAGCCTCCCGAAGATGTCGAAGAGTCTCCGTCGAGCCGTGGTGATGAGTCGGTCGAGGCGGCAGGTGAGTCGGGGAAAGATGAGTCGGCTACCACCGACAAGGCGTGATCGTCTCAGGAACATCCACCCAGCATCTGTAGTTGATCATCGCGAAGGGAGGTGTCGGTGAGTACCAAGGACTGGATCGAGAAGGACTACTACAAGGTCCTGGGTATCTCCAAGGACGCCACCCCTGAGGAGATCAAGAAGGCCTACCGCAAGCTGGCGCGAGACAACCACCCTGACCAGAATCCCGGCAACACTGCTGCCGAACAGCGCTTCAAGGAGATCTCCGAAGCAAACGACGTGCTGTCGAATACGGCCAAGCGCAAGGAGTACGACGAAGCACGCCGGCTGTTCGGAAGCGGCGGTTTTCACTTCCCGCGCAGTGGCGGTACTCGGACGAGCGGCCCGTCTGTCGATGACCTCTTCCGCAATGCTGGAGGCGGCCTGGGCGACATCTTCGGCGGCCTGTTCAACGGCGCTCCCACCACACAAACGACCCGGGTCTCTACCGCCCGCGGGCCTCGTCGCGGCAGCGATGTCGAGGGCGAGGTCACGGTGGACTTCGTTCAGGCGATTGAGGGTGTAACGGTCGGGATGCAGATGGTGTCGGACACAGCGTGTGACGCCTGTCGCGGCACCGGTGCTCGGGCAGGCACGATTCCGCGGGTCTGCCCTACCTGCGAGGGCAGTGGCATGCAGACCTCGACATCGGGCGGGGTCTTCGCCGTGACTGAGCCGTGCCGGGAGTGCCGTGGACGCGGGATGGTCGTGGATGACCCATGCCCGGTGTGCCTGGGTTCCGGCCGGGGCAAGTCCACCAAGACCATGCAGGTTCGAATTCCGGCGGGTGTTACGGACGGCCAGCGGATACGGCTCAAGGGCCGTGGTGGGGCTGGAGAGAACGGCGGTGCCGCTGGCGACCTGTACGTCATCGTGCACGTACGCCCGCATCCGATCTTCGGGCGTAAGGGCGACAACCTCACCCTTACCGCGCCGGTCACCTTCCAAGAGGCGGCTCTAGGTGCCGAGATCGAGGTGCCGACGCTGGGTGGCCAACCGGTCAAGTTGCGGTTGTCGCCCGGGACCCCGAATGGACGCACCCTGCGGGTACGCGGCAAGGGTGTCCGCAAGCGCGACGGCACGAAGGGCGACCTGCTGGTCACCGTCGAAGTGCTGGTGCCGCAGGGAACGTGCCTGCATCAGAGCTGCCGCAGCGAATCGATCATGACGCGCCGGTTTTCGTCATCTCCGTGGCGGCCCACCTTGCTGGGATGCATCCGCAGACGTTGCGGACCTACGACCGGATGGGCTTGGTCTCGCCGCGGCGTACGGCCAAGCGAGGCCGGCGCTACTCAGCGCGCGACATCGCGCGGCTCCGGCTGATCCAGCGGCTCTCGCAAGACGAGGGCATCAATCTGGAGGGCATCCGCCGTATCTTGCACATGCAGGATGAGATCGACGACCTGCGAGTCCGGATGCAGGAACTGAGTCAGCTGCTCACTGCCATGCGCGCTGCCCCACCCGCATCACGCTTGTTCACCGCCGATCCGCTCGGTGGGGTACATCTGGGAGGCGCGCGAGTCAGGCCGACGCCGCGGGCGCTGCCGGGCCCGCGCAACTAAATTCTCGATCCGGGCCGGACCCAGTCCACTGGAATCTGCAGCGCCGCCCGCACTGGGCGCAGGCAACGAACTCTCATTCGTTGGGGAGGTAGGACGATGGTCGACAGCACCGTCCGCGCGATGACCTGGAACATCTGGTGGAGGTTCGGACCACGGTGGCGGGACCGGCAGCCAGGAATCGAAGCGACGATCACCCGTTTCAGCCCGGACGTCGTTGCCCTGCAAGAAGTCTGGAGCAGTGAGGAGACGACCCAGGCCGACGAGCTGGCGAAATCATTGGACATGTACGCCGTGTTCGCATCACCGTCGTATCCGCCCGCGCCAACAGGCAGCGATGTGCCCGACTTTGCCGGAGTTGACCTCGGCATTGCGGTATTGAGCCGCTGGCCAATCCTCGATCAGGACACGGCGGTGATGCCGGCCCGGCACCGCAGCTGGGATCCTGTGTCGCTCGCGGTCCGTGTCGACCACCCGACCGGTCCGCTGCCGATCGTCGCGACGTGCTTGGACTACGGGGTGCCATACACCGATGACCGCATCGCCCAGGCGAGGTTTGTAGCGGCGCTCGCAACGGACCCCCGCTTCGACGGTCCGTGCCCGGTCTTGCTGATGGGCGACATGAACGCAGCCGTCAACTCGCCAGTGTTGCGATCAGTGCGAGATGTCTTGACCGACGCGTGGACGGCCGGCAATGGTGCCGCAGACGCAGTCACGCTTCCCTCCAGCCATCCCTCGGCGCCGCTCGAGGCCGGACCGGAAATGGTGGACCAGCGTATCGATCACATCTTCTTCCGTCCCGGGCGCGAGGATCAGCGCGTGCTCGTCGAGGGCGTATATCTCGCCGGCGACCCGGTAGAAGGCGTATATCCCTCCGACCACCGAGCAGTTGTCGCGGATCTACGGTGGCGTGGCTGACCGCCATTCGCTGACCTTGCGAACCGACCGATTTCCGCCATTTAGCCGGAATAGGAGGAATGCACTAAAGGTTGAGTCTGGTGCGCTCAAGTTTGTACGACAGGGACTAAACTGTCGCACAGTTGAGTGACGCGTACTCAAGTTTGATCCCAGAGGAGTCATGGATACCAGCAAGCTGACCACCAAGAGTCGTGATGCAGTCTCAGCCGCGTTGCGCACTGCCCTGACCGAGGGCAACCCGTACGCCGAACCGTCGCATCTGCTGCACGCGCTGTTGCAATTGCCGGGTAACACTGTGGCGCCCTTGATTGCCGCGGCAGGCGCCGATCCGACTGTCGTTGCTGCAGCGGCGCAGGGCGCGATTGCCAAGCTGCCCTCGGCGAAGGGGACCTCGGTCAGCCAACCGAATCTTTCCGGGTCTTTTGCCCGGGTGTTGGCCGATGCCGAGGTCCGGGCCGAGCAGCTGGGCGACGCGTACGTGGCCACCGAGCACCTGCTGATCTCGTTGGCGACCATCGACTCCGACGCCAAGAAGGTGCTGGCTGCACTGAACATCAAGCCGAACGTGCTGACGCGAGCCTTCAACCAGGCTCGCGGTAGTAAGCGGGTGACCAGCCCGGAGGCTGAGGCAACCTCGTCGGCGCTCGATCAATACAGCGTCGACCTCACCGCAATGGCCCGCGACGGCAAACTCGACCCGGTGATCGGGCGGGATGCCGAGATCCGTCGCGTGATCCAGGTGCTCGCCCGGCGTACCAAGAACAACCCTGTGCTGATCGGGGAGCCCGGCGTGGGCAAGACCGCGGTTGTCGAGGGTTTGGCGCATCGACTGGTCGCCGGCGACGTACCGGACTCACTCAAGAGCCGCCGTTTGCTGGCACTCGACCTGCCGTCGATGGTGGCCGGGGCCAAATTCCGCGGAGAGTTCGAAGAGCGTCTCAAGGCTGTGCTCACCGAGATCCGCGACGCCGCGGGCCAGGTGATCACCTTCATCGACGAGCTGCACACCGTCGTCGGCGCCGGCGCCGCCGGAGACTCCTCCATGGACGCGGGCAACATGCTGAAGCCGATGCTGGCGCGTGGTGAGCTGCGCATGATCGGCGCCACCACCTTGGACGAATATCGCGAGCGAATCGAGAAGGACCCGGCCTTTGAGCGGCGCTTCCAGCAGGTCTTCGTCGATGAGCCGAGTGTCGAGGACACGATCGCGATCTTGCGCGGCCTGCGCGAGCGGTACGAGGCGCACCACAAGGTGGCGATCACAGATGCTGCCCTGGTCGCAGCCGCCACGTTGTCGAACCGCTACATCACCTCTCGACAGCTACCCGACAAGGCGATCGACCTGGTCGACGAGGCAGCTTCCCGGTTGCGGATGGAGATCGACTCCTCGCCGGTGGAGATCGACGAGTTGCGCCGCACCGTGGAGCGGATGCAGATGCAGAAGTTTGCACTGGAGAAGGAGTCCGACCCAGGTAGTGTCGAGCGGCTGAATCGGTTGACCGAGGACTTGGCCAATGCCCAGGAGCACTTGCGATCCCTTGAGCTGCGCTGGGAAGCGGAGAAAGAGGGTCTCAACCGAGTCGGGGAGCTGAAGAAGCAGATCGACGAACTCCGCGTGGCTTCCGAGCGGGCTCTACGGGAAGGAGACCTGGTCAAGGCCAGCGAGATCAACTACGGCGAGATTCCTGCTCTGGAGAAGGAAATGGAGGAGGCCGCCAAGGTCGAAGGTCAGTTGCCGTCGATGGTCTCGGAGGAGGTCGGCCCGAACGACGTTGCCGAGGTCGTGTCCAACTGGACCGGCATACCGGTCGGCCGGCTGCTGCAGGGCGAGACCGAAAAGCTGATGTCGATGGAATCGCGGATCGGCGAGCGGTTGGTCGGCCAGTTGAAGGCCGTCCGTGCCGTGTCGGATGCAGTACGCCGCTCTCGCGCCGGCATTTCCGATCCGAACCGGCCCACCGGCTCCTTTTTGTTCCTCGGTCCGACCGGCGTCGGCAAGACCGAGCTGGCCAAGGCACTTGCGGAGTTCCTCTTCGATGACGAGCGCGCCATGATCAGGATCGACATGAGCGAGTACTCCGAGAAGCACTCGGTGGCTCGGCTGGTCGGTGCACCG
>JAJTCL010000095.1 GCA_021323255.1 Propionibacteriaceae bacterium
CGTGGCTGAGTGTGGTTTTCTTGGACACGGGATCTCTCGCTTTCAGGGTGGTGATCCTCAGGCCCGTCGGGAGGTGCGAACTCCTGGCGGGCCACATACCATTACCTGTTGCTGATCATGGTTTGGTACACAGTGGGTACACGAAACGTCCGCAGACGTTCAACGCCTGCCAACACTCGACTTGACCAAATGGCCTAGTCAGCCAGCAGATTCAACGATTACCAACGCCAGCCACTAGCCCCGGATTCGCCCTCCGGAGGCGGGAGCGCAGGTTCGAATCCTGCCCGGGGCGCCATCGCGCCATCATCTCCCCCTAGTCCAGCCGCGCTTTGGGAGACTGACTGGCCATCGCGCGATAACTGTGCGATAGCACCTCATCGCTGATACCAGTCAAAAGAAGCGGCACGGTTAGCGACGCAACCGCCTGCCGGGGCCTAGACGGGAACGGAGCCCGCCTTGCCCAACCATCCCACCACGCCTTTCGCCACTGGGGCCGTTCAACACATCCAGTGCCACGTTGAGTGTTGAACTGGTCGAACCCGGCGAACACCCAAGGGTGATCATGATTCGCTAGCAGACCATGTAACCACTGTGCAAAGCGGCCAGGTTCAACACGGTAGTCGCGGAAAATCGTGCGATTGTTGACAGCCGCAGTCACCGCTTACAACCAGCACAAGGCTCGACGGCTTGAGCGACTCTGCTGATAGCCTGCTCGCCATCCCACTTGCGCCGGGAGGCCTGTCGGTGCCTGAAAGCTCGAATATCGAGATTGCGCACAAACTAGCCGAGCATCGGGACGCGGAAGCAGCGAAAAAGCCTGGCAAGACCTCGTCGTTGAGATTGTGGAGGCTGTCCTCTGGGGGTCGTCGCAGTGGCGACCGCATGGAGTGCATACCACGCCGCGAAATGGGAAGGGCATGAGGCGGAGCTATATGGCAGGGCTTCGACACTGAGGATTGAGGCCGATGAGCTCGTGACTCTGGGAGGCTAGCAGCGTCTGCTCGATGTCTCGACATTCAACACGTGGATCCAGGCGAGGAACGAGGGTCAGGATGAGTTGGCTGCGCTGTACGTGCGCAGGTTCAGCAGCGAATTCAAGGTCGCCTTCGACGCCTGGCTGAAGACCAACCCCTTCTCGAATCCGGCTGCGCCGCCCGGTCCAGGCTTCATGCCCGAATACCGGAATCAGCAAATCTTGCAAGGCGCCGCCGCGAATCAGGAGGCTAGACATGTCTTCGACGAAGGCACGGCCGCCCGTAAGCAGTCCGAGGATTACACCGGGACGACTGTGGTGCTCGCCACTGTCTTGTTCCTGGTCGCGCTTTCACCGCGCTTCCAGCCGCGCCGGGTGCGTTTGGCCTGCTCCTCCTCACGGGGGGCCTCGCGGTCTACACGCTTGTGACCATCCTCGGGTTCCCTCGCCTCTAAGGGCTGCCACCGGCAGCGTTAGGTCACCGCCGACACGCCTACTGTCGAGTTCGTCGCTCCCCGACGACCTCCCAGCCTTGATCAGAATCATCTGGCCGCTACAGCCCCACGTTGCCGATCCGCACAGATTCACCGACAGCGCAGCCCTGATTGCACGGCTGTTGCGGAGGCTACGAAGCAGCACCCGCCCCGAAGGTGGCGCAATCGACTGGCCGTCTCAGAGCCGCTCTGCCGGGAGCGGCTTTAATCTTCTGGGGTCATGCAGCCTGGCCACCGTCGCTGGCCTTTCTCGAGTTGGTTGCTGACAGGACAGACTCGAGCACGCGACAGAACTCATCAATCGAGCGGCCACGACGTGGGCCGAGGCACTTCGCCCAACCGCCCCACCAAGAACGGCAGCCGCCATGGAGATGCTGACGGTTCAGTTTAGGCGACCGGCTAGCGACACCCTCTCGCAAGGGATCCCTATGCGAGCCGGTGTAGTCGCCTGCTTGCTGTAGCTTCAGCGCGGCGATACCCGGTTCGGCGAGGCGCTGATGATTTGGACGGCAGTGTCAGTCCGAATCATCGCGGGCGCGCCGGTAGCGTTCGTAGATCACGCGCGAGCCGAACGTCCTGGTGTCGATCAAGTCCAGCGGGATGTCTTCGGTGACGGGCGGCAAGAACGGCGTGCCGCCACCGACAACGACCGGATAGCGAAACATCCGCAGCTCATCGACCAGGCCAAGCTCGAACGCCGCCGCGGCCAATCCGGCGCCGCCGATCGAGAGGTCCTCGTCGGTCGCATCGAGCACCGCGGCCTCCTCGGCCACCGACGCCTCGGCGAGCCGGGCGTTACCCCTGAACGCTGTCGAGTGTTTGGCTGAAGACGACCTTCGGGAGCGCGCACCAGACGTCGGCGAAGATGGCCCCCAGCTCGGTGTCGCGCAGCGACGGATCCGTCTCCCACACCAACATCGTCTCGTACAGCCTGCGGCCCAACAGGTAGCCACCGACCTCGCCTACCTGCGCGATGTGGAAACGAAAACAGCTCCTCACTGGGGGCCGTCCACCGAGACGCTCATCGAGTAGATCAGCACGGCCTCAACTCATCACACCGAAGCGACGCACAACGATTGCGATGACCTTCACCCTTGAGCCTGACACCAGGCTCTCCTACCTGCTGCAATCTGTTCTGGCCCTACCTAGTAACCCATCGCTAGTCAACACGCATCGTCGGGTGCGCTCCAAGCGATCGTACGACCATTGCCGACGCCGCACCGAGATCTCGGAAGCGGAACGACAGAAGGGATAAGGGGAGCGGAGCGACAGCCACTCACCCGCCGGCAATCGGCGGGTTACGCCTCTACGAGGAACACGAGCGTCTCGGGTAGGACGCCGTCATACGCCATCGCGTCACGGGCCGCCTCGGTCTCCATCGCGGCCATGACGGCCTCCATGTCGGGAATGTCCATCACCAACCCGACCCGCCTCGGGTTCTCCGGATCGACGAATGTCCGAATGTTGGTAACACCGAGTGGGCCGAAGAACTGCTCACGCCTCGGCGAAGCGAGCCAGTGATCTTTGTCGTTGACGTCGTGGTAGGCCATCACTGTGGGCATCGCGCCTCCTGCATGTCGAGGACCGAGCCGTGACCGACCCAGTGCACGAATCGTACGACGCGATGAAACCCAGGTTCACGGGAGTGCTGCCTCCAGCAGAGCTGCAACGAGGTTGCGATCCTTCTTCCTGGTTGCGTCAGCAGGAAGCTCATCCTCGCGGAAGCTTCCTCGGCCATCGGGCGGGTGAATCGGATGGCTGCCGTCGTTCTCTTGGCCGTAGAGCGTCCGTTCTGCGAGTCCTCTGGGGTGCCACACGCGGATCGTTGATTGGGCTCGTGCTGATTGCGCGGAGCAGCGTCCAGGAGCAGCTCAACGAGATCTCGATATCCCGAGATCAGCCGGGATATTCAGGTCTCTGCGTTCGAGCGCTGTTCGCAGCTGGCCGAGCCACTCTGTGCCCAGCCAGCGCCCGTTCGGGAATTGGTCGCCTCGATCCCAGCGCCATGTTGTGATCATCGCGAGCACGAGGATCCGGCAGTCGCGGAGCAAGTCATGATCCGCACCCGGATAGTGCTCGCTGACTTCTTCGGGCGCGTGGGCGAGGTCGAACTCGACAGGTCCGCGACAACACGTCTCCAGATCGATGAACAACAGTCCGTTCTTCGTGGTGAGCACGTTGCCCGGGTGCGGCTCGCCGTGCAGCAGCTGCTCAGCACCGCCACACTCACCGAGCCCTCGTCTCAGCTCTCCTAACGTGTCGCCGAGCAGCTCCCGGTCCGCGTCGGCGAGCGCCGGAGTGTGGTCCCGGCTCGCCACCAGTTGTTGGGCCTGGTCGACGCGATCTGTGAAGTGCGGCGCCGGGACATTGACCTCGCGCATGCCGGCATGCAGCCGCTCGAGCGCAGTGGCGTAGTCGGCTGGTGAGACCTCTCCAGCTGCCGCGGGTTCGTAGTAGCTCCACAGCGTGACCACAAAGCCATCACGCTCGTAGACGCCTGGCGCCACTCGAGGCTCAAGAGTCGCCACAGGGCACTCGGTTTCTGCGAGCCGTTGAGCAAGCTCGACTTCGAACTGTGCGACCTGATGCGCTACCGGTGCCACCCGGGCCAGGACGTCACAGGGCAGCAAACGCATGGTCAGCCTGTTCGAGTTGTGAAGCACGATCACGTCCTCAACTGTCAGGTCCATTGATGAGGCGACCGACATGGCCGCGACCACCGCACGCGAGACCTCTGACGCCTGCATCTCACCGACGATAAACGAGCAACGCTGGGCCGCATCTGAGATTCCCAGCTAGAGCCGGTCTCAACGTGCCCGAAGAAATTGCGAGCAGACAGGAGACGGGGCCCGACTTGCCGGTTTCGCTCCAGCCAGAGCGCACAAAGCCGTTGCGAGGCAAGTAGCCCAACCTGAATCGCGTCCGAGGACGACGCCGACCTGATGTGGGGCTACAGCTGGACTGATTGGCCGTGTCGGAGGACATGGACGCTGGTAGATGGTGCCAAGCGGGCGACGTTCTCGGCGAAAGCGGCACCCGGCGCATCGATCAGATCTGGGCGCTGGGGTAGGCCGACGGGCCACCAGGTTCCCCAGTGCACGGGGACGGCGCAGTTAGGCTGAATGCGGCGGACCGCCTGTGCCGCCTGTTGGGCGTCAAGATGCCCCTGACCAAGGGTAGGTCCCCAGCCTCCGACTGGCACCAGGGCGAGGTCGATGAGCGCCGCGTCCTCAAACGCGATATGCGGCCCTGTGTCCCCCGGATACCAGCATCGGCGGGAGCCGGCAAGCAGATAGCCGAGCGCAGGCCCGCGATGAGGGCTCCCAGGGTGTCGCCGGCCGTCGTGGTCGGCAGCCAATACATGAATCGCTATACCGCCCAACTCCACGAAGTCACCCGGCTCGACCTCGATGACCTTCAGACCACGGGCGGCGATTGGCCGGAGCAGGCGGCGCGAGCCAGCCGGGGCGACGAGAACGGCGCCGCCCGGGACTAGGCGGAGTGAGGGCAGGTGGGTGTGGTCGGCATGTAGGTGTGAGATCAGGATGACGTCCGCATGCGCCGCGTACGGGGGCGGAACCTGCCCCCGTACTCGACGGAGATGCCCCAGGCGAGCGGTCAGGACAGGGTCAAACAGAACCGTGGTGCCGCCATCCAGCCACGTGATGGTGCTGTGCCCCCACCAGGTCAGCGTGGCCGTCACGGCGCGGTCTGCCCATCGAGCTGACATCCGGACCGCTTGAGGCGGGTCAAGGCTGGCCCCTTCCCTAGTGTCGGAGATTCTGGTACCGGTCAGAGAACCATCATCGGCGCGACGCTAGGTCAGGAGCAGGCATGGTTGCGGTTTCCGCACGAGCGCAAGCTCGGCCGCAGGCCCGCCTGCGCTTGGGGGACGTGGCACGGCTGATTGCCGTGTGGTTGGTCTCCTCGGCCGCTCTGGCGCTCGCCGATGCTGTCTTGCCGAATCTCACAGCCCAGGCGCCGTGGGTGTACTTCGCCACGACAGCGGTTGCCGGCCTACTCGGGCTGGTCTTCCGGCCAGTGCTGGTCATTGTGGCTGCCCGCATCGGCTGGCTCGTGGTCGTACTTGCCGGTCTCGTCGGCCAGGCACTGTTGGTCTACGCCGCGATCTGGATCGTGCCAGGGATCAGTGCCACGTTCTGGTCGGCGTTCTGGGCATCATGGATCGTCGCCGGACTTGCCACCGCCGCTGCCTGGGTGGGAAGTGCCGGCACTGATGACGCCTTCACTGCCTCGCTCCAGCGGCGCCGAGTGAAGGCAACCCCGGTAGACGATCCTGAGGTCGACGGTGTCGTCTTCGTCCAGTTGGACGGCGTCGCGTTCCCCGTCCTACGGTGGGCTATTCAGGCAGGCGCGGTTCCGACCATACGGCGCTGGGTGACCTCAGAAGACTATGTACTTAGCGAGTGGACGGCGCAGCTACCGTGCACCACCCCAGCCAGCCAGCTGGGGATCCTGCACGGCACCGTAGCGGGAGTGCCGGCCTTCCGCTGGTATGACCGCGAGCTGGGTCAAGTCTTGATCGCGAACCGGCCGGACGATGCCGCGATCATCGAGCAACGTGCCACAACCGGGGTTGGGTTGCTTGCAGATGACGGGCTCGCCCTCGGGAACCTCTTCACCGGCGACGCCCCCCGTGCCGTCCTGACGATGAGCCGCCTTGGCGGGGGTCGTGGGTCCGCGATCGCACGGCAGACGTTCGCCTGGTTCCTCACCAACCCCAACGGATTTACTCGAGGGATGATACGTACGATCGCCGAGCTGGCGAAGGAGCGCTGGCAAGCTGCCCGACAGCACCGGCTCGACGTCTTGCCGCGAGTTCACCGGGGATGGACCTACGCCGCTCTCCGCGCCGCCACCAACGTCCTGCAACGGGATCTCAACACAGCCGTCGTCGCCGAAGAGATGCGCAGGGGAACAAAGAGCATCTATGTCGACTACGTCGATTACGACGAGATCGCCCACCATGCCGGCATGTTCCGCCCCGAGTCCCTGGCGGCTTTGGACGGTTTGGACAGGGTTCTCGGAACGCTTGAACGGTTGTCGACTCAAGCTGCCCGGCGTTACCACATCGTGGCTCTCTCTGACCACGGTCAGTCCCAGGGCCAGACCTTCCGCGACCGGTTTGGCACAGACCTCGGCGAGTTGTGCACGCAGCTCATGGAGGAGGAAGTCGCCTCTCTCGACGCTTCGGTCGAAGACTGGGGGCGGGCGGATTCGCTCGCCGAGGGTCTGTCGGGAGGCGGGATTTCCGGCAGAGCCGCGCGTCGCGCCGCTGCCGCCAGCAGCCGACATGTCAACCAAGACGCCGATGCTGCAACGACGGCCGCTATCTCGGTGCTGGGCTCAGGAAACCTTGGTCTGCTGTACGTGCACTCCAAGGTTCGGCTCACCCTAGATGATCTCCAGGAACGCTGGCCTGCGCTCGTGCCAGGCCTGTGTGCACACGAGGGAATCGGTTTCGTTGCCGGACTGGACTCTGCCGGTGTGCCGTGGGCCTTGAGTGAGAAGGGCCGGGTCCGGCTCGACACCGGCGAGGTGATCGGGCAAGACCACCTCAGCCAGTACGGCGAACATGCAGCCCGGATGCTGCAGCGCGCTCTGGTGATGCCGGAGGCACCCGATCTCTACATCAACAGCCGCGTCAGTGACGTCACACTCGATATCGCGGCATTCGAACCACTCGTCGGTGCCCACGGAGGCTTGGGCGGCTGGCAGGATCGTGCGGTCCTGCTGACCCCTCGGGCGCTCGCGGACGTTCTGCCCACCGATCACATCGAAGGGGCCGATCGCCTGCACGCTGTCCTGGTGGCGATGCTGCGCGCAGTCGGCCAGCGCACGACAGTGCCGGAACCGCCTGCCCCCCTCGCCTGACCGGGCCAGGGCGACCCCTCCCCTAAGTTGGCAGCCCCAAAGCTCTGGCCAGCACCGGTTTGGTCCGTTCGCTCTCGCTAGAGATGCAAATCCAGGAGACGTATGCCTGGTAGGTTCACAGCGTTCTGTCCGCCGACCAAGATCCTCAGTTCTCCGATGCGCACTCCCCTGCCAGCCGACTTCGCGGGCTTTGAATGAGGCGCCTCGCTGCCTGGTACGACGCTCACCGTGGCCCTCGTACGATCGTCCTCGTCTGGCTCGCGACTCGCCTGCTGATCTTGATAGTCCTGGCAGCTTTCGAGCGCTTCGTGGTAGGCGACGTGTTCTATTACCACCGCAAGATCCACGCGCTGTTCACTGCCGGCCTGGACCGCACGCTCTATGAATACCCCACGCCGGTGGTCTGGATCCTCTGGCTGCCCTACGGCGCATCCTTTGGCAACCGGGTCGGCTATCTGATCGGCTTCGTGGTCTTCATGCTGGCCCTCGACGCGTTGTTCACCTACGTACTCTGGCGCGCGACGGGCCGACGTCACGACACCTCGATCGACTTCTGGCTGATCTTCGTACCGCTGATCGGCCCGCTGGCATATCTGCGCTTCGACATGCTCCCGGCGGTACTCGCCGGCGGGGCGCTCCTCGCGGCCCGGCGCAAGCCGTGGATCACCGGAGCTCTGACAGGCTTGGGCGCTGCTATCAAGCTGTGGCCGGCACTGCTCATCGGCGCATTCATGTCCTACCGATCAGACAGGCGACCCGCGGGCGTGGCCTTCGTCGTCCTCGGCTTTGGCCTGGCCTTGATCAGCCTGATCTTCGGGGGCTGGTCACGACTCATCTCGCCACTGACCTGGCAGTCCGATCGCGGGCTGCAGATCGAGTCGATCTGGGCGACGCCGTTGATGCTGGCACGGGCACTGAGACCGGATCAATGGATTGTCGACATGTCCCAGTACCAGGCGTACGAGATCTTCGGTCCGGGCGTGGATGCCTGGGTGATGATCAGCAGCATTGCGACGCTGCTGGGCCTGGCAGTGATCATTCTGCTCACGGTTCGCGCCTTTCGCCATGACGGATCAACTCCCGCGGCGATCGGCTTCGTGGTGCTCGCCACTGTGGCGATCATGACGATCACCAACAAGACTTTGAGCCCGCAGTATCTGCTTTGGATGGGTGGTCCGATGGCGGCACTGTTGGCCTACCGTGCCCAGGCCAGGCCGGACGAGCAGCCGGCGATCAACCGGATCGCCGGGCAGGTGCTGATCCTGGCGCTGCTGACCCAGCTGGTCTATCCGCTGTTCTATAACGGCTACCTTGGTCGCAAAGGCCACGCGATGATCATCATCTCGACCATCGTCACCGCGATTCGTAACCTCGCTTTGGTTGTCTTCACCATCGAGGTCTGCCTGATGGCCTGGCGCATGTTGGCCGCCGGGGTGCTGGAGCGAACCGCCCTGACCCGCAGCGATTGATGATAGACAAAGGTTTTGCTGATGAACCGTGTCGCGCGCGGCCGGTGATTGCCTGG
>JAJTCL010000096.1 GCA_021323255.1 Propionibacteriaceae bacterium
CACCGCTCCCCCGTAGGACGCGCCCGCGAAACCGATCACAGGATCATCGCCGTCTTTGGCAACCTCAGGGCGGCTGGCAGCCAGGTCGATCACCTTGCGCGCGTCCGCGCCTTCGTAGGCAGGATTGTTCAGATGGATGCGGCCTCCGGATGCGCCGAACCCTCGGGCGGTATAGATGATCACCGTGTAGCCGGCCAGAGCGAGAGTGCGGGCCGTTGGCTCGCTGTCGCTCTTGGTGCCGCCGAAGCCGTGTGCCAGCACGATTGCTGGGCGCTGCGCGGCTGGGTCCGTGGTCAGGATCGTCGCATCGAGCTTGACCGGCTTGCCGTCGGCCTCGGGCGTACCCGGCACCATCAGCTCGGTCTGGATCACTTGGTCCGCCGCGTATGCCGGAACCGCCGGACAGATCAGGGAAAGCGCCACCAGCATCAGCACTGTTGCTCTGGCGCGTCGCATGCGCCCATCTTGCTCGGCTGCGCAATCTTTCCGTGAGCTGCTCGCGCAATGTTTGATTGCTCGCTCCGCTCGCGAGGATCGCGCTTTTGAAGCCGCCGCCTTCCTCTCTCCCTCGCAGACGAAAAGCGTGTCTGCTCGTTCGTTCATCTAGGACAGCGGCGCGCGATCCTGGCGCGCTTCGAGTCCGCCGGTGCAGACGGGCGTCGGCTGGAGCCGTCACCACGGCACAACCCGAACCGCGCGCGGCGACGCTGGGGATCAACATCGCCCTGATACCGAAAGGTTTCAGCTCAAGAGCGCGCCGCGCAGGATCACGTAGCGTGGTGCCCTCAGCACCCGTAAATCCAACCGCGGATCAGCATCAAAGACCACGAGGTCGGCTGGCGCCCCGTCGTTGAGCCGGGACGGGTGGCCCAGCCAGGCCCGGGCTCGCCAGGAACCGGCCCCCAGCGCATAGTCAGCTGAGCTGAACTGTGCCAATGCCGCGATCTCTTTGCCGACCAGGCCGTGCGGCAGGAAGCCACCGGCATCAGTGCCGGCATAGATCGGGACGCCGGCGTCCAGGGCTTTTGCGAACCGTTCAAGACGCGTGGCATACAGAGCACGCATGTGCCTGGCATACCTCGGATATTTGTCCTCACCCGATTGGGCGTACATCTCGAAGTTGTCGAGCTGGATCATGGTTGGGACGAGCGCAACCTGATGTTCCGCCATCAAGACGATGGTGGCGTCGTCCATTCCGGTCCCGTGCTCGATCCCATCGATCCCGGCCGCAACCAGTTCGCTGACTGCCTGTTCGCCGAAGACGTGGGCTGTCACGCGGCAGCCCAGTTGGTGCGCCCGCGTGATAGCTGCCTCTGCCACATCGATCGGCCACAAGGGGGAGAGATCGCCGATATCCCTGTCGATCCAGTCTCCGACCAGCTTCACCCAGCCGTCGCCGCGAGCGGCCTGCCGCTCCACTTCGGCGACCAGCTCATCAGGCTCGACTTCCTCGCCGTAGTTCCGCAGATACCGTTTGGGCCGGGCAATGTGCCGTCCGGCCCGGATGATCTTCGGGAGATCGGCACGCTGGTCTATCCATCGGGTGTCAGCGGGGCTGCCCGCGTCGCGCAGCAGCAATGCTCCGGCGGCACGGTCAGCGAGTGCATGCTGCTCAGCCCGGTCATCGGGTACAGCGCCCTGCCGCTCCAACCCGACGTGACAGTGCGCATCAACCAGGCCGGGCATGAGCCAGACGTCGGCGGCGATAGTTTGGGCGTCGGCGACCGGCTCGGTACGGATCACACCGTCGACCAGCCAAAGATCGCGATACTCGTCTTCGGGCAGCACTACGCCAGAGACGTGGAGGCGATCGGGCACGGCCTAGTTGGGATTGCTGAACCGGCTGCGCAGTTCAGGCGGCAATTGGAACTCCGCCATCGCCTTCTCGAGCGCTGCCTTGTCCAACTCTTCGCCACCAAATGCAGCGGCAGGCTCTGCATGGCCAGCCGGGTGCGGAGCCGCGTTGCGTTTGGCTGGATTCCCCGATACGCCTTTACCACCCTTCTTCTTGGAGCGGGTGGGCTGCCTGCGAGGGCCGGGGAGCCCTGGCAGCCCGGGCACACTGCCGGAAGCCAGCGAGCTCATCATCTTGCGGGCCTCGAAGAAGCGATTGATGAGCGTGTTGACCTCGGAGACCTCGACCCCGGCTCCCTTGGCGATCCGAGCACGCCGCGAGCCGTCGATGATCTTGGGGTTTTCGCGCTCGCCCGGGGTCATCGAATGGATGATCGCCTCGATGTGATCGACATCTCGCTCGTCGATGCCAGCGATCCGGTCCTTGAGGTCGCCCATCCCGGGCAGCATCCCGAAGACCTTCGACAGCGGCCCCATCTTGCGCACCATCTGCATCTGCTGGAGGAAGTCCGCCAACCCGAACTCTCCCCCGTGGCCAGCCAGCTTGGCGGCCGCCTTCGCCGATTGCTCGGCGTCAAAGGTCTTCTCGGCTTGCTCGATCAACGTCAGCATGTCGCCCATGCCCAGAATCCGGCTTGCCATCCGGTCGGGATGGAACACGTCGAAGTCCGTCAGGGCCTCGCCGTTCGAGGCGAACATGATCGGACTGCCCGTGACGCGTGCGATGGAGAGGGCAGCACCGCCGCGAGCATCACCGTCCAGCTTGGTCAGTACCACCCCATCGAAACCAACGCCCTCGGCGAAGGCGTTCGCCGTGTTGACTGCGTCCTGGCCGATCATGGCGTCGACGACGAAAAGCACCTCGTCCGGATGAACGGCATCGCGGATGTCTACGGCCTGCTGCATCATCTCCGCGTCAACGCCGAGGCGGCCGGCGGTGTCGACGATGACCACGTCATAGAGGCGACGCTCTGCCTCGGCAATCGAGGAGCGGGCAACCGCAACCGGGTCACCGCTCGGTTGATCGATGTCGCTCCGCGACGAGGCATTGCCCGGATCGGGCGCATAGACGTGAACGCCGGCTCGCTGGCCGACTACTTGCAACTGATTGACCGCATTGGGTCGTTGCAAGTCCGCCGCGACCAGCAGTGGAGAGTGACCCTGCTCCTTCAGCCATAATCCGAGCTTGGCTGCCAGCGTCGTCTTGCCGGAACCCTGCAGACCGGCGAGCATGATCACAGTCGGGGGCCGTTTGGCGAAACGCAGCAGCCGGGTTTCGCCGCCGAGGATGGCGACCAGTTCCTCATTGACGATCTTGATGACTTGCTGGGCGGGATTCAGCGCGCCGGAAAGCTCGGCGCCGCGGGCCCGTTCTTTGATAGCGGTGATGAAGTCCTTGACCACCGAGAGATTGACGTCGGCCTCGAGCAACGCGACCCGGATCTCGCGAGCCGTGGCGTCGATATCAGCCTCGGAGAGCCGGCCCTTCCCGCGCAGGTTTTTGAACGTCGCCGCAAGGCGGTCTTGCAGGGTGTCGAACACAGGCGTCCTTAGATCGGAAACTGGACTGGCCCAGCCTACTCAACCCGTGGCGATGTCTCGGGCGGCGAAAGGCTGGCCGCACTGCCTACGCTATGCAAATGTCCCAGGAGTTTCGGCTCCGGCAGGTCCCGTACGAGCACCCCGACGTTGCCTCGCTGGAACTTGCAGCACAGCAGTTCTACATCCAGATCTATGGGTCGCCCGACGAGACTCCTTTCACCACCGCTGACTTCAGCCCGCCCCAGGGAAGGTTTTTTGTCGGCTATGCGGACGGCCTCGCTGTGGCCATGGGCGGTTGGCGATTTCGGACCCCGGGGGTACCGCGCGTGGCGAAGCGGCCGGCGGAGATCAGGCGGATGTTTGTCCAGGAACAAGTGCGAGGACGGGGATTCGGGCGCGTTGTATTGGCCGCCCTGGAGGCCAGTGCGGCAGCCTCCGGTGCCGACTGGATGCTGCTGGAGACCGGCCGGCCGCAGATTGCCGCCATCGGCCTCTACCGGTCCAGCGGCTACGTCGACGTGGAACGATTCGGGTATTACGCGGCGTCGGAGTCAGCACTGAACTTGGGTCGTCGCCTCTAGGCCACTTGGAATGAACGCTTCGCTAATCCCATCTGGAAGTCGTCGATCACGACCTTTGGCGGCGCCGAGGGATCGGTCGCGGCACCGAAGGTGACAAAGATCGGCGTGTAGTGCTCCACCGTTGGGTGCGCGTACGGCATCCCCGGTGCGCGGTGGAAATCGGCCAATACATCTATTCGCCCAGCGGCCAGGGCCTCGGCTGCCCAATCGTCGAAGTCGCGGGACCAGCCGGGGATCACGTTGTGCTCCCAGCTGTCGCGGCCCAGGAAGGGTAGCCCATGGGTCATGTAACCGGATCCAATGATCAGCACCCCCTCCTCGCGCAGCGGCCGCAGCTGTTGTCCGATTCGAAACAGCCGATCCGGATCGTGCGTGGGCATGCTGAGTTGCAGCACCGGTATATCCGCGTACGGATACATCACCTTGAGCGGCACCCAGGCACCGTGGTCGAGACCGCGACTCGGATGCTCGTGGACCGGTTCGGTGTCAGACATCAGCGCGCTGATCTTTGCCGCGAGCGCTGAAGCGTCAGGCGTCTGGTAGGTCATCTCGAAATACCGCCGGCCGAATCCACTGAAGTCATAGATCAGCTGGGTCCCCGGTGCTGGCGCAGAGAGAGATAGCGGCGCGGCCTCCCAATGGGCGCTCACGATCAGGATCGCCGTTGGCTTGGGCAAAGACCGCGACCAGGCAAACAGCTGATCCATCCAGTGCGCGTCATTGAACACTGGCGGCGCACCATGGCTGAGGTAGAGGGCCGGCATAGTGCCATGCTCCGACCGCCACCTTTCATGATCCCGGCTGGCCGGCGCTGAATGCTGCAGAAACGCGTCGAAGGCAGCACCCTCGACTGGTGGGTGCAAGATGCTCGTCATGCCGCTTGCTCCTCCAAGAGGGCATCAACGAAGACCTCCGCATCGAACGGTGCAAGATCGTCTGCACCTTCGCCGAGGCCGACGAGCTTGACCGGGACGCCCAGCTCCCGCTGCACCTGGACCACGATGCCGCCCTTGGCCGACCCATCCAGCTTGGTAAGCACGATGCCGGTCACATTGACCACCTCGGCAAAAATCCGAGCCTGGGTGAGCCCGTTCTGACCGGTGGTGGCATCGAGTACCAGGAGCACTTCACCGACCGGTGCCTGGCGCTCGATCACCCTCTTCACCTTGCCGAGCTCATCCATTAGCCCAACCTTGGTGTGCAGCCGGCCAGCGGTGTCGATCAATACCACGTCGACCTCTTGCTCGATGCCGGCTTTGACAGCCTCGAAAGCAACGCTGGCAGGATCCGCCCCCTCCGCGCCGCGCACGGTCGGCACTCCGACTCGGCTCCCCCAGGTCTCGAGCTGATCCGCCGCGGCCGCCCGAAAAGTGTCAGCTGCCCCGAGCAGCACATCCTTGTCCTCGGCGACCAGCACCCGCGCGAGCTTGCCCACGGTCGTGGTCTTGCCCGTCCCATTCACCCCGACCACCATGACCACGGCAGGCTGTTCTGCCCGGTCGGCATTAAGACTGCGATCCATTGTGGGGTCTACCAGTTTGATCAACTCTGCTCGGAGAATGGCCTTGGCCCGCCCGGGCTCCGAGATTCCCTCGACCCGTAGCTTGTTGCGCAGCGAATCCACGAGTTCGGTGGTCGGCGCGACGCCGAGGTCGGAGGTGATGAGAGTCGCCTCGAACTCCTCCCAGGTGTCCTCATCAATCCGATCACGGGTGATCAACAACAATAGGCCGCGGCCGAGCGAGCTATGAGAACCCGCCAGCCGCCGGCGGAGGCGTAGCAGCCGGCTTTCCGGAGCTTCCGGGCGCTCCAGCTCCGGTGCCTCCGGAGCCAGCTCGATATCTCCGATGTCGACTTCCGGCGGCCTGGCTCGGAGGTCAACTTGAGTGGCGGAGGGCTCATCACCGGAGTCCTCGGCCGGCTTCTCCCATCCACGTGGTGCCTGCTCGACGCGGGGCGGCGGCTCGCCAGTGCGAAGCGCTCGGCGCCGGCCCACGGCGAGGAAGCCGACGAGAAGGGTAGCCCCCAGCAGAATGACGCCAACGATCAACCAGAGAGTTGTCGCATCCACCGGCTCATCCTAGGCGAGGACGAGCCGCTCCCCCGGCTCAGCGACCGCGGGTGGACTCGATCAGCTTGATGAAGCGAGCTGGCGGCTCTCCTTCGCCATTGAGATGCTCTGCCGCGCGGGCCGCCCGGTCGGCCAGCCGCGGTGCCCGTTGTTTGCCGCGGCCCTCCATTCCGAGAAGGACCAGGCCCACCGTGCAGGCTGCGACGACCAAGATCACGAACATTGCGACGACGAAGGCGGTCACGAACACCCCTTTCAGACAGTCATTATCGACTTGGCGATGTCAAGCGGAATGGGGAAGGAACTGTCTTACGGGTCGGACACCACGACTGCGAGGCATGCGGTGCCGATGGAACAGCTCTCGGGCTCATAGTCTGCCAAGCCAAGATCACGGTGTCGGTATGAAACGGCCGATTCTTGCTTTCAATTTCATCACAGTCTTGAATCGCACTCTGACAGGCACCCCGCCAGATTCGCCTCCTTCGTCGCTCGCGGACAGGCGGCGCCCATGCCCCGGCGGACCTCACCCGCGAACTCCTGCAGTCGGCGAAGCGGGGCTGCCCGTCATAGTGCAGTCTTGAATCGCGCTCTGACAGGCACCCCGCCAGATTCGCTTCCTTCCACGCTCGCGGTACGACTGAGCCTGCTCAACGTCAATATCGCACGCAGCGTGGGATGCTCACGCCGTACACGGCATGCATGCCATGCACAGCGTGAGCAAGCTATGTACACCTCAGGATGCGGCGGCCGCAGGACCTTGACGGCGCGAACTCCTGCAGTCGGCGAAACGGGATGCCCCGTCATAGTGCAGGTCAGGCGACCGACTCGGTCTCACGAAGCCGTGAGGAGATTACGGTTGAGACTCCATCGCCGCGCATGCTGATTCCGTACAGGGCGTCCGCGATCTCCATCGTCCGTTTCTGGTGCGTGATCACGAGCAATTGGCTTGTCGCGCGCAGCTCCTCATAGATCTCCAACAGGCGGCCAAGATTGGTGTCGTCCAGAGCAGCCTCGACCTCGTCCAGAATGTAAAAAGGGCTGGGCCGTGCGATGAAAAGCGAAATCAGGAAGCAGACAGCCACCAGGGCCCGCTCACCACCGGACAGCAACGAGAGCCGCTTGATTTTCTTCCCCGGCGGTCGGGCCTCGACCTCGACCCCGGTGGTCAACCAGTCGCCCGGTTCAGTCAGGATCAGCCGGCCTTCCCCGCCGGGGAAGAGCCGTGCGAACACGCGCCCAAACGCGGCCGCAATATCGGTGTATGCCTCCGCGAAGACGCGCTCCACCCGGTTGTCGACCTCGACGATGATCTCGTGCAGATCACGGCGGGTCTTCCGCAGGTCCTCCAGTTGCGCGGCGAGGAACTTGTGTCGGGCCTCCAGGGCGTCGAACTCCTCCAGAGCCAGGGGATTAACCCGGCCGAGCAGGCTGAGTTCACGCTCAGCGGTCCGCAGCCGCTTCTCTTGCAGCTCGCGTACGTACGGCGTGAGCTCGGGTACCTGATCCTTGCTGGAGGGCGCAGCGCCCTCCTCCTGAGTCAGCACCGGGACCGGCTGGTCCGGGCCGTATTCGGCCAACAGATCCGTAGCGTCCAGACCGAGCTCAGCCAGGACCCGCTCCTCGAGCGCCTCCACCCTCATCTGCTGCTCGGCTCTGGCAATCTCGTCTCGATGGGCGGCATCAACCAATGACTCAAAGTCCCGCGTCAGTGAGCGCAGGGATGCGCGCGCCGCACTCAGCCCTGCCTCGGTTTCGGTACGCATGGCCTCGGCATGGGAGCGTTCCTGCGCCGACAACGTTAGGGAGCGTTCCAGAAGGCCCGCCAGGAAGGTCCCCCCGGCGTGTACGGCAGCCGCAGTACGTGCCTCACGCGCCAGCCGCTCCCGGCGGGCGATCTCACGGAGACGAGCCTGGCGTTCGCCCTCAGCAGCGCGGCGCAGCGCATCGGCTCGACCAGCGAGGGCGCGTGCTCGCTCCTCCAGAGTCCGCAGCGCCAGGCGAGCATCCATCTCTGCGCTGCGGGCGAGCCTGGCCTGCTCGGCCAACCGGTCATGTTCGACATGGTCCGGTTCCATTTCATCTGCGCTTTCCGCAGCGAGCTCGAGCCGGCGCTCCAGATCCGTGAGCCCGGCGATGTCACGGTCACGCGCCTCCTCCGCGTCCGCGATGGCGCGGCGCAGCCGGTCCGCTTCGTCGTACGCCGAGCGGGCGGTCGAGCGGAGTTGCCCGAGCTCCTCAGCCAACGCCGCCATCGCAGCGTCGGACTCATGCAGCCTGGCCAGCGTGACCTCAACCGTGGCGCTGGCTTGACGGTGCTCCTCCTCTAGCTGGCTCTGAGCGAAGCGCAGCCGCTCGCACGCGTGACTGGCCGCAGTCAATCGCCGATCGGCGTCGTCGATTGCAGACTGCACTTCGATGAGCGTTGGGTTCGCCGCCGATCCGCCGGCGGCGAAGTGGGCACTGAGAACGTCTCCCTCGGGCGTGACGGCGACGACATCGGGTAGCTGGGCGATCAAACCTTGAGCTGCCGGCAGGTTTTCGACAACGGCAACTTTGCGCAGCACCCGTTGCACGGCCGCATTGAGCTGATCAGGTACCTCGACCAGTTCGACGGCGTACCGTGCCCCATCGGGAAGCGCTGGCCAGGTGTCGGAGCGCTCGGTCTCG
>JAJTCL010000097.1 GCA_021323255.1 Propionibacteriaceae bacterium
TTATTGCTGAGAGGGCAGCTGCCGCTAGGCCGTCACCGATCACCCGGGCGATCCTAATGTCGCCTGCCGGCGCAGTCTGCCCTTCATGCCGCGGCCTCACCGGATCCGCAGCCGAGCCGGTTCCGGAAGCGTATGTTGTCCTCGGCGCGGGCGGCAGCGGATAGCCGAACGGTGAGCAGCAATGAACAGGCATCGGTGCCGGAGGCCAACTCGACCAGCTCAGGAATCGCGACGCTGACCCGCTCCGCGATTGCGAGATCGTCCCAACCCGTACGGTAAAGGCGACGCAGTTGTAGCCTCGCGGGAGCCGCGGGCACCATGATCCGCCGTAGCGCTTGCACTTGTTGATCGGAAATCTGGATCAGCCGGCGGGCCGTATCAGGGCTGATCCGCCGCAACTGGCGACCATCTCGACCATGGAGCAGACGCCTTGCCAGTCGGGCAGAGATGCCGGCAATGGCAGCGATGTCCTCGACGCTGAGCGAGCCACTTGCCATCAAGTAGCACAACTGGGCCCGGAATGGCCTCGCATCAACCCAATGATGATCGCCAACTTCAACCTGTTTGGCGGGCGCAACCATACCAACGTCCTTTCGTCGAAGCCTTCTATCTGGAGAAGGCCTCGCGAGAGGGCCGGATGTTAACGCTCGGCGGAAAGTTGCGCGATTTTTTCGAAAGAGCGGCCACCGACTGTAAGAAATCGCGTGGACGATGTGAGCAGTCGGTGGCCGCTGTTGAGTTCTAGCGCTGGGCGCGGACGAAGCCGGCTTGCTGGGCGGCTTCCTCGCTGTTGAACCAGACCTCCGCGACGGTGCGGCCGTAGCCGGCCGACTCTGGCATGTGGTACTTCATCGATCGCTGGTTGCCTTTGATGGTGAAGCCGTCAGGCGGCTCACTCCCGATATAGACCCCCTCACCTTCAGGTACCGCCGCAGTCTCGACCGGGATGGCGTCGGCTGGCATCTCCTCGTCGATACTGGTTGCCTCGGCTGGAGCTTCGCCGGCTGGCATCTCCTCGTTGACCCTGGTTGCCTCGGCTGGAGCTTCGTCGGTGATTTTTGCCTCCGCATCGGCGAAAGCTTCGTCAACGAGAGTGGTCATATCAGCCGGAGCATTATCAGCCGGCGCATCGTATGCCCCGCCCTCAGCCGGCTGATCCGGCACCATCGCTCCGTCTGCCTCGAGATTGAGCAGATGGGCCGACTGCCCGCTCTGCGGATCCTCGCCCGAGTCGTCCATCTCATCGACAACAGGAGCCGACGCTGCTGCGGCAGCTGTGCTGGCTGCTTCGGCAGTCTCAGTTGGCTTCGTCGAGCCGTACGGTGTGGTCGGCCGAGCCGCCTGCCAGTCGGCGTCTTTGGAACCTAAGAACTTGCGGACCAGGATTACCGCCACTCCTGCGACGCCCGCCGCAAGGGCGAGCCACAAGAACCAGCGACTCTTACTCTTCTTTTTCTCCGGCACTTCCAACTCCCCCTTTGGTGCGACACCCCCAGCGGCGAGCAATGCCTCGCTGAGCTTAGGCAGTACCTCACTCGACATCTTGCCGCGTGCCGCATCGACGGCCGGGCTCAGGCGCCCGAGCGCATCGTCGAGAGCCGGTCCGATCTTCTCAACAGCGCCCTGAGCTACGCGGGCGCCGCGTTGCTTGGCCGAGGTAGCTATCGGCGCAATCCGCTCCGCGGCCTGGTGCGCGTAGGGAGAAACCCGGCCTGCGGCCTGGTGCGCGTAGGGAGAAACCCGTTCTGCGGCCTGATGGGCATACGGCGTAACTCGGTCGACGGCTCCGGTGGCGAACGGAGCGATGCGGTCTGCGGCCGAATGTGCCAGCGGGGCTAATCGATCCGCCGCCCCATGAGTCATCGGGCCGACCCGCTCGGCGGCCGATTGAGCCAGCGGCCCCAGCCGATCAGCCGCAGTGTGGGCGAGCGGTGAGACCTTGTCTGCGGCGACGCCAATCCGATCTGCGGCGGCTTCAGCAAGCGGCCCGACTCGGGTGGCGGCGGACTGCGCGAGCGGCCCTACTCGTTCGGCTGCGGTATGGACCAGCGGTCCAACACGATCAGCGGCCGAGTGGACGAAATCCTCGGCGGCTGGCTCAGCCTGCTTTCGGGCGGCTTCCGCGCGGCGGGAACTCTTGAACACGTTTCCTCCGTTGTGAGAAACCTCATGCTCCGAGGTGGAGCATTTCCACCGTATCGCCATCTTGAGCGGTCTGACAGGATGGCTCCCGGACCAAGTCCAGACGATCATCACCACGATGATCACGACAGAAAGGTGCCTCCAGGTGGCACAGCAGACGGCAACCCTGCACACCAACCACGGCGACATCACATTGTTGCTCTTTGGTGATCAAGCTCCTAAGACCGTGGACAACTTCGTGGGCCTCGCCTCAGGCACCAAGGAGTACACCGATCCAAAGACCGGCGAGAGAAGGTCGAGCAAGTTTTACGACGGGCTTACCTTTCATCGGGTGATCGACGGCTTCATGATCCAGGGCGGTTGCCCGCTCGGGACTGGCACTGGTGGTCCTGGCTACACATTTGGTGATGAGTTCCATCCCGACCTGGTGTTCAACAAGCCTTATCTGCTGGCCATGGCGAACGCTGGTCCGGGCACCAACGGTTCGCAGTTCTTCATCACCGTCGGGCCGCAGCCGCATCTCAACCGGAAGCACACCATCTTTGGCGAGGTTGTCGATCAGCGCAGCCGGGATGTTGTCGATCAGATCGCCCAGGTGCGGACCGGACGAGGTGACCGCCCGGTCAACCCGGTAGTCATTGAGTCGGTCTCGATGGATTCTGGTGGCACTCCCGAGTGACTCAGACCCCGGGCGCAGGTCCGGACTTCTCGCCACCGGGCTTTGCGCCGTGCTACCGCCATCCCGAGCGGATGACCGGTATTTCCTGTCAGCGGTGCCAGCGGCCGATCTGCGGCGAATGCATGAACCCCGCGTCGGTTGGTTTCCAGTGTCCCAGTTGCGTCACATCCGGTCGGGCCACGGTGCGCGCCCCACGGACCGCATTTGGCGCGATCTTGAAGCCAGGCGGCGGCAACGCGACCAAAGTCGTGATGGCGGTACTCGCAGGCGAGTGGGTGCTCAATCTGGTCAGTGGCGGATTGCTGGATCGCCTGTTGGTCATGAGCAATGAAGCCATCTATCTCGGCCAGTTCTGGCGACTCCTGACGGCGGCGTTGACCTCCGGATCGATCCTCGGTGTGCTCATGAACCTGCTGGTGCTGTGGATTGCCGGCCGGGCGATTGAATCCGAGCTAGGCGCCTGGCGTTTCGTGGCACTGTACGGCGCGGCCGGCCTGGGCGGCGCCACTATGCTTTTCGTCTTCGGCCCGTACGAGAGTGGTGGTTACGGTGCAGCGTCTGCCGTGATCGGCTTGTTGGCAGCCAACGCGATCTTCAAGCAGAAGATGCGGGAGGATGTTCGTGCTGACATTGGGCTGTTCGTCTTGCTCATCCTCTACAGCGTTCTGATCGGCTTCCGCAGCTTTGGCTGGCTGATGTTGATCGGCGGCGTTGTGGTCGGTGCCTTGGTCGGGGTGGTGTTGGCCTACGCGCCGCGACGCAACCGCACGACAGTCCAGGCAGTCGGCCTGCTGGGAGTGATCATGGTCTGTGTGCTCGCCGTGGCCGTGAAGCTGGTGATCATTTAAGGCGCCCTGCGAGACACTAAGCTGCGAGCGTCGGGAAATCGCGCGCCGCCGTGCTAAGCCAGGCTGGCGCGCCGCTGTCCTGGACGGGCGAGCCTGCGAGCGAGGAAGGCAGCGACTTAACGAGTGCCAGCCTCAGCGAGCGGAGCGAGCAATCTTCATGGAGTGAGCGGAGGTGGTCTTTTCTCTGCGAGCGATCGGCACGGTGGTGGGAACGCTCGCGAGCCGGCCACTCATCGCGTCTTGCGACCGCTAGCCCCCAAGGGAGAACGCCGCCTCGAGATCATGTGCCGAATAGGCGCGGAAGGCGATATGAGTCTCTGTGCTCACGACGCCGGGCACCTTGTTGAGCCGGTCCGCGACGATTTCAGCCACTTGGTCATGGTTGGACACCCGGATCATGGCAATCAGGTCGATCGTGCCGGTCACCGAATAGACCTCGCTGACGCCATTGAGTGCGGCAATCTCCTCCGCAACCTCGGGGATACGCGCTACTTCAGCTTTCACGAACACGATCGCGGTGACCATGGCGGTCACTTTAATCTTGAGCTGCTCGTGCAATGTCGACGGCTCGCAGCGCTCGCGCGGATCGCGCTTGGAAGGCGATGCCTTGGCACTTGCAGACGAGAAGCGTGTCTGCTCGTTCGTTCATCCGGGACAGCGGCGGGCGATCCTATGCGCTTGGGATCCGTCACCATCTCCATCTGCGTTTCCCGTCCAGGACGGCTGGTGTGGGTGCCTCACGGCGAAGCCAGCCATGTCTGTCGTCTTGAGGCACCAAACGTCAATCACCGAGCGCGTAATGGACCAGCGCTTCATGATCCAACACGGCATGGAGAGGCCACATCCAGTCGCCGGTGATATCGATCACCCGGGTACCTGGCCGCTCCAGCCAGTCGGCGATCCGCTCAGTCTCCTCGATTCCCGCTGCGGGAAGCGGGTCGGGCGGCTTCGACACGGTCTCGGCCGTGGCGCACACGGCGCGAGCCACGGCCTGCGGGACCTCACGAGGTGTTGCCAGTCCCGCGCCGGCCAGCCGGCCGTAGCGGATGACGTGAATCTCCCAGTCGAGCTCGACCTTCCGCGCAGCGACGATCTCTGCGCACGATGCGAGGCTCCGGATGCGGTGGAACCGGCTAGCAGTACGCGTCAAGGTCTCCAGACGTCGTCGGATGACGGCCGCTTCCTCGAATCGTTGCTGGGTGACGAGACGGGTCAACCTGGTCTGTACCCCGCGCACCGCGGGCCGCACGTCGACCGACAAGGCGGCGCGCACGGCATCAACAATCTCACGGTAGCCATCTCGCGAAATGCTGCCGTCACATGGCGCCACACAGCGGCCCATGCCAGCTAGGGCGCAGGCGGAGATCGGTGTGGTCGTGCTCAGCCGCGGGGTGCATTGCCGGATGGGGAAGCCGTCGTAGACAGCGAGCGCAACATCCTCGGCCGACTGGCGGCGGGCGAACGGACCGAAGTAGGTAGCCCCGTCCTCACGTACGGCCCGGACGACGGACAATCGCGGAAAGGGCTCCTCGGTGATCTTGATCCACTGCGTGCGCTCCGGGAACTTCGATCTGCGGTTGTAACGCGGGGCGTGACTGCCGATCAGCCGGAGCTCGGTTACCTCAGCTTGCAACTGAGTGACGCAGGGGATCGCCTCCACTCCAGTAGCCAGCCGGACCATCTCGTCGATCCGCGGTCGCTTCTCTGCGGCAGTGAAGTAGTTGCGCACCCGCGCCCTGATGTTCTTGGACTTTCCGACATAGAGAATGTGACGCTGGCTGTCGTACTCGGCGACGAAGAGATAGACCCCGGGTTCAGCTGGCAAGCCGGCGGCCCAGGTCCGCTTGGCGCGCCGTTGCGGTGAGACCCGGCGCGCAAACTCGCTCAGATCCTCGATGGTGTGTACGCCAAGATTGCCCACCCGCTCGATCAAGCCATGGAGTACCACGACGGTGGCCTGGGCATCAGTCAGCGCGCGGTGGTTCGGGGTGACTGTTGCGTGAAAGTGTCGGGCCAAGGTGGCCAACCTGCAGTTGGGTACCTCGTCGCGGAGCAAGATCTGGCGGGCCAGAGCCGCTGTGTCGATCACCGGCCAGCGCGGAAACGAGTACTGACACGCGTCGCAAGCACGGCGTAGGAAGCTGACATCGAACGGGGCGTTGTGCGCGACGATCACGGTGCCGTGAGCGAAGGCAAGGAACGATGGCAGTACCTGGCGCAAGGACGGTGCATTGGCCACCATCTGGTTGGTGATGCCGGTCAGCACCGCAATCAGAGGCGGGATGTGGGCCTTCGGGTTGACCAGGGTCTGGAACTCACCCAGCACCTCGCCGCCGCGCACCTTGACAGCCCCGACCTCTGTGATCATGTCCGTCTCGGCGCCGCCAGTGGTCTCCAGGTCGACGACGCAGAACGTCGCCTTGGACAGGTGCGTCCCAAGATCATCAAAGGAAGCCTGCAGCGCCACGATGGCGACACTAGGGATCGCCTCCGACACTCACCAACAACTCGCCGACGTTCAGCCGGCGCTAGCGAGCTAGCGCCCTCAGTAACAGTCGGGTGCCTCGAAGTCCTCAGTCGCCTGGTTGAACGCTTTGATGTTCTTGGGCGCTGCTTCGTACTGCCTCAGCCAAGTCCTCAGTGCCTCTCCTGGGCTGCCTGCCTGGTGCAGCGCATTGCGCTGCATGAACTTGATGTGAGCCTTCCAGTCGTCCATGGCTGCCTCGGTGGCGGCCATCAGGGGCTTCTGGGCCTCGCTCCGCTCATTGCAGTCAGCTAAGGCTGCTGCCACCACGCTGTCAGTTTCCTGCACTTCCTTGCAGGAGCCATCGAGGTCCTCGTAGGCCGACCGAGCATCGCCATAGCGCTCAAGGTCACCGGGGCCCTTCACCCGGGTCGCCTTGAACCGTGCCTTCATCTCCTCGGTCGAAATCTTGCCGGCATCGCCATCCCGCTGGGCTTGAACATGGCCCTCCCAGTTCTCGACTCCAGCCCCGCCCTGCTTGATGACCTCGTCTGCGGCCTTTACCTTCGCCTGGCATGCCTCCAGGGCCTTTTGAGATGCGGCGCTGGCGGGATCAGCAGTCGCCGAGGGTGAAGGGTTCGACTCTGCGGTGCTTGGCGCCTGAGACTCGGCGGCTGTAGTGCTGGATGCTGCCTGCGGGCCAGCAGTTGTCGCATCGGGCCAGAATTTCCATGCTGCAAATAAACCGCCCACTAGGAGTGCTGCGGCAACCGCCAGCGGAATGATGACGCGCGCTGGCCGGGCTTTCGCCCGTCGGGCCTGTACCACATTTCCCCCAAAGAGACTCCCCAGACCTCATAACTTACTCGAAAATGCTCGGAGGTGCGAAACAAACTGCACTGCGAGACGGTCAGCAGCTGCACAAGATCTCCCCGTGAAGGACCGCGAACCGGGCGCTGGGATTTCCGCCCAGCGCCGCCAACCTTCGTGAGCTGGTCAGTGTCGTCGGTCGGCGAGCCTTCGCTCGATGGCTTGTTGAAGAAAGTGTCAGTGCTCTGCGAGACCGTTCCAAAAGGGGGGGCTATTGCGGAAGGAATGGGTGGTATGGACGTGCTGCACGTGGATTGCGACAACTGCGTTGCCAGGGGAATCGCCTGTAGCGACTGTGTCGTCACGGTGCTGCTCGGTACGCCCGGACGTGGGGTGGATCTCGACCCGGATGAGCAGGCTGCGCTGCAGGCGCTCGCCGGCTCTGGACTGGTGCCGCCGCTCAGATTGATTCCAGGGGCCCGACCGGTTCGTGACGTGCAGCTGCCGCAGGACTGGCGAGATTACGCGTGACAACTCGTTGACAAAATATCGGCGATGCTGTTTGCACGTGATCTAATCGTGACCTAGGGTGTCACTCACTGTCCGGTGACCAGAAGATGACATCGCCGTCATCCACCGCTCAGTAGGCACGTCCATCACAGTTCTCGGGTTTGCTTAGGTCCTGGGGAGGGCTGGGCCAGCCCACACGAGAGCTGCGCGCAGGAGTCGGGGAACTCGGGGAACACTGTGAATTTCACTGCGCGCGTGAGGTCACGCGCATCTCAGCCACGTCGCACTACATCGATCCTTCGCAGCGTACGCACCGTCACGCTCGGGCTTACCTCGGTGGCACTGACCGCATTGTTCGTCTTCCCGGTCAGCTTGCCGGCAGCGGCGGACCCGCCGCTGACGGCCGCAGAGGCGAGAGCGGTGATCAAACAGCTGGAGACAGATGCTGCGGCGATCGACCAGCAGTACGCCGACGTCAAGGAGGACATCAAGCAGGGCCGTACGCAGCTGAAGCTGAAGCAGGCTGATGCCAAGACCCAAAACGACAAGGTCGCGCGGATGAAGCTTCAGGTCGGGCAGGTGGCACTTGCCCAGTTCCAGAACCGAAGCCTGGACACCGCGGCTCAGCTCTTCGTCACCCCCGACACCGACCGATTCCTCAGTCAGATCTCCACAGTGCACAAGGTCAGTGAAAATCAGAATTCGGCACTCCAGGACTTCCAACAGGCCCAAGCGGAGCTCGCCGCGCTCGAGCACTCCACCCAGACGGATCTGGCGGCTCTCGCTGAGAAGGAGAAGCAGCTCAAAACTCTGACTGACGCCTCTGACAAGAAGATCGCACAGGCGAAAAAGGTGCTGACAAAGCTCACCGCCTCCCAGCGGAAGCAGATCTCCGAAACGGAGAAGAAAGAGTCCACGCGGGCCAACGCAGCGGGCCGCGCAGCCACGTCGCGAAGCTCCACTCGCAGCTCCGTCACTGGTGGTTCCGGTCGTGGCGCGAAAGCCTTGGCCTACGCGAAGGCACAGCTCGGAGAACCATACGTTCGCAATGGCGATGGACCCAGCGGATGGGACTGCTCCGGCCTGACGATGCGTGCCTGGGGATCAGTCGGGGTCAGCCTGCCGCACTCCTCCCGACAGCAGTACAGCCGCGGTCGCTCCGTGGCCAAGTCTGATCTCCAGCTAGGCGATCTGGTGTTCTTTTACAGCGACATCCATCATGTCGGCCTCTACGCCGGCAACGG
>JAJTCL010000098.1 GCA_021323255.1 Propionibacteriaceae bacterium
CATGCTCGACACAGAGCAAACCCGCCGGTCGGAGCAGGCGCACGGCCTGGGCAACCACCACCCTGATCACCTCCAGCCCGTCATCACCGGCGAACAAGGCGATCAGCGGATCGTGATCACGTGCCTCGGGGACCACGGACTCGAAAGCCTCCAACGGAATATAGGGCGGATTGGCGATCACCAAGTCGACCGAGCCGTCGAGTTCGGGCAGGGCACCGATCATGTTCTCCACGTGCAGCTCAACCGTCGTGTCCGCGAGGTTTCGCGCTGCGTAGGCGGCAGCCTCTTCGGACAGCTCGACGGCATGAACCCGGGTCCCGGTGAGCTCGGTGGCAATGGATTTGGCAATGGCGCCACATCCGGTGCCGAGCTCGACGACCACTGGCAAGCGTCGCGACTCACCACGCGCAACCGCATAGACCATCGGGCGAAGTTGTTCGATCGCCCAGCCTGTCATGACTTCGGTCTCCGGCCTGGGTACGAAGACACCAGGGCCTACCTCAAGTTCCAGGTAGCGAAAGTGAGCCCGACCGGTGAGGTGCTGCAGCGGCACCCGATGCGCGCGCTTGTTGATCAACGTTTGGAAGTAGGCGGCCTGGGCATCTTGGACGGCGTCAAGCAGCGGAAGGCGAGCCAGCTCGACGCCTGCCGCGTGAGCCATCAGCTGCCGAGCCTCCTGATCCGGCGAGGCGACACCCACCTCACGCAGCTGACTTGCAGCCTGGTGCAGCAGCGGTCGCACAGCCTTGCTCACGAGTTCGGGCCACCGACCTGGGAGAGCCGCTGCTCAGTGTCGGCTTCTTGAAGTGCCTTGATCACCGCGTCCAGGTCGCCGTTCAGAACTTGATCAAGGTTGTAGGACTTGAAACCGATGCGGTGATCAGAGATGCGGTTCTCGGGGAAGTTATAGGTACGAATGCGCTCGGACCGGTCGACGGTTCGGACCTGACTGCGGCGGGCCGCGGAGGCCGCGGTCGCAGCTTCGGATTCAGCGGCTGCCGTTAGCCGGGCCCGCAGCATGCGCATCGCCTGTTCCCGGTTCTGCAACTGCGAGCGCTCGTTCTGACAGGAGACGACAATGCCACTGGGCAGATGGGTGATGCGCACGGCCGAGTCAGTGGTGTTGACGCCTTGGCCGCCAGGGCCGGACGACCGGTACACGTCGATCCGCAGATCCCCCTCATCGATGTCAACCTCGGTTTCGGCGACCTCGGGCATGACCAACACACCAGCGGCGGAGGTATGCAGCCGCCCCTGCGACTCTGTCACCGGCACCCGTTGCACCCGATGCACACCGCCTTCGAACTTGAGCACCCCGTAGGGCATCGAGTCCGGCTCGCCGGCAGTCGGCGCCTTGATCGCCACGGTCACGGATTTGTAGCCGCCAAGATCGGTTTCCTGGGCATCGAGGATCTCCACCTTCCAACCCCGACTTTCGGCGTAGCGCGAATACATCTTGAGCAAATCACCGGCGAACAACGCCGACTCTTCGCCCCCTTCGCCTGATTTGATCTCCATCAGCGCGTCCGAGGAGTCGTTGAGATCACGGGGGGCGAGCAGTCGTGTGAGCCGCTCGGTAACCGAGCCCAATCGCGTCTCCAGCTCGACAGCCTCTGCAGCCAACGAGGCGTCCTCCTCCGCCAGCTCCTTCGCTGCCTCAAGATCATCTGTCAGCCGGTGGTATTCGTCCAGCGCCTTGATGATGGGCATCAGCTCCGCGTAGCGCCGACCCACCTTGCGGGCGCGACCAAGATCGGCGTGGACTGCCGGATCGGCTAGTGCCGCCTCCAGCTCCTCGAACTCAGCCCGGAGTGGAGCTGTGGTCTCAAACATCCGAGACCCTCCTCTCCGACTTGTCAGCGTGGGTGGGCGCCCCGGCGACCACCCACGCTGACAACTGGTGGTCCGGACGTGGCAAGCGCCGGGATGCAGGGATCGTCCCCTACCTCCCGGCGCTGGTTGCGCTACTTGTTGGGCTTCTTGGCTGGCTGCTTGGCCGCGTACCGCTTCTCGAAGCGGGCGACGCGACCACCGGTGTCGAGAATCTTCTGCTTGCCTGTGTAGAACGGGTGGCAGGCGGAGCATACGTCTGCGTGAATGACGCCGTTGGGGGCGGTGCTGCGCGTGGTGAAAGTGTTGCCACAGGTGCAGGTCACCTGGGTCTCAACGTACGCGGGGTGAATGTCGGGCTTCATCTCTATCTCCTCATCATGGGCGCCGGGTCGCCACGCATCGTGCGTGTTGCGGCGTGAACCGGAACCAAAGAGTGATTCTGCCGCAGTCGAACCCGCGGCACCAAATGAACGCTGGGCGAAGTCGCTTTAGTCCGGTGGCAGCAACCGATTCGCCCGGAGCCCTTCGACAAGCTCAGGACGGCGCCCGTCGAACGGCCTTCGACAACCTCCGGCCCCAGCTAGTCCTGGGACGGAATGGTCTTGGTGATTGCCATCAGGAACTCGGCGTTGCTCTGGGTCTTACGGAGCCGGTCCAGCAGCATCTCCAGTCCCTGCAGGCTTTCCAGGCCGGAAAGAACGCGCCGCAGCTTCCACACGATGGCCAGCTCCTCCCGACTCATCAGCAGCTCCTCGCGGCGGGTACTGGAGGCGTCGACGTCGATCGCCGGGAAGATCCGCTTTTCGGCGAACTCGCGGCGCAACCGGATTTCTGAGTTGCCGGTGCCCTTGAACTCCTCGAAGATCACCTCATCCATCTTCGAGCCGGTCTCGACCAGAGCAGTTGCGATGATGGTGAGCGATCCGCCGCCCTCGATGTTGCGGGCCGCGCCCAGGAACTTCTTCGGCGGATACAACGCAGCAGAGTCCACGCCACCGGACAAGATCCGTCCGGAAGCTGGGGCCGCCAGGTTGTAGGCACGACTCAGCCGGGTGATGCCATCGAGCAAGATCACCACGTCGTGGCCCAGCTCAACCAGCCGTTTCGCCCGCTCGATAGCCAGCTCGGCAACCGCAGTGTGGTCCTCTGCTGGTCGGTCAAAGGTCGACGAGATCACCTCGCCTTTGGCCGAGCGCTCGAAATCGGTGACCTCCTCGGGACGTTCGTCCACCAACACCACCATCAGCTTCACCTCGGGGTTGTTGATGGCGATGGCGTTGGCGATGGCCTGCATGATCAGGGTCTTGCCGGCCTTGGAAGGTGAGACGATCAGCGCGCGCTGGCCCTTGCCGATCGGGGCGACCAGATCGATGATGCGGCCAGCCATCTGGTTGGGGGTGGTCTCCAACTTCAGTCGCTCTTGTGGGTAGAGCGGCGTGAGCTTGGCAAAGTCCTGTCGCTGCCGAATTCCGTCAAGATCGGCACCGTTGACGGTGTCGATCCTCACCATCGGATTGAACTTCTCCTTGCGTTCGCCCTCGCGCGGCGTACGGATCACTCCCGTGACCAGGTCTCCCTTGCGCAGACCGAGCTTCTTCACCAAAGAGAGGGAGACGTACGCGTCCTCGGACCCGGGCAGATAGCCGTTGGTGCGGACGAAGGCGTAATTGTCGAGGACATCCAAGATGCCGCGAGCTGGGACAAGCACGTCATCTTCGGAAATCACCGGTTCGTCGTAGCGGTCCAGGTTGCCGCCACCGCCGCGGTTACGGCGGTTCTGGCGATCCCGACTACGCCGCCGGCGGCTACGGCGGCCGCCGCCTTCCTCGTCCCAGTCGCGCCCCTGGTTATCTCGACCTTGGCTGTCGCGCTGCTGGTTCTCTCGACCCTGCCCCTGATCGCGCTGCTGGTTCTCCCGACCCTGCCCCTGGTCGCGGCCTCGACGATCCCGTCGGTCAGCTTGCCGATTCTCGCGAGCCTCGTCCGACCGCTCGCCACCATCAGTACGAGCCTCAGCAGTCCCTTGCGGATCAGATGATCGCCCCGCGGTCGGCTGGGAGTCGCTACCGTCCTGCGGCGCGCGACTTTCCGTCCGGACCTGACTGTCCTTGGCCCTCCCCACCGAATCTTGCCGCTGGTCGGGCGTCGAATTACTGGGCTGGCTCGTTGAGACAAGCTCAGGCTGTGCGGGGTGCTCGAGCATCTGGGCCTCCTTGCGCTCGTCGCTGGCCTCGCGCGGGGCTCGTTGCAGCTCGTCCAGCGCGCGGGCGACATCTCGGCTCTCGCCGCCATCCTGGGGGCTGCGGTGGCCATTGTCTTCTCCGCCCCGATCCATCGGAGCCCCACCTCCGGAACCGCGCTGGGCGGATTGAATGGCGTCGATCAACTGGCCTTTGCGCATCGCGCCAGTGCCCTTGATTCCAAGAGAGCCGGCCAACTGCTTCAGCTCGGCGAGGACCATGGAGTCCAGGCCTGAGCCCTTGCGATTGCGACGATCACTGGTGGATTGCTTACTCTGTTCGCCAGTGCCTTCCTCATGGGAGGAGGCACCCGTCATTTCGGCGATTTCTGTCAACGTGTGTCCTTGTCGGTTATAGGCACGTCATCCGTGCCCATCCATGGCGCGGGGTTATGTTGCCCCGCCCAACGGGTCTTTCTAGAGGTCCTCAGCGCATCGCGACGACTGTTCTCGAGATGTGGCTGACGGGAGAGCCGTAAAGCTTTGTCCGCGTCGCACCTGACCTTGAGGCGCTACTTGGTCAGATGTGCGTCTTTGTGACTTGGCTGGTTGGGGAAGCCGGTCACCGCAGCTGCCCTGACCGTGTCGGCCCTCTAAGGCTAGCACCTGTGTCCGGGGTTTCCATCACAGTGTGATCACGCGCCCATGGGGCTCAGGCTCGAGGATCTCCGCGGCCGACCCTATGCGACTCAGCCTGAGCGAGAAGCCAGCTGCTTGTTGATCTTGAAGCCTAGCGAGTTCCGGCCGCCTGCCCAGCACCAAGACGGTTGGACCAGCACCGCTGATCATCGCTGCCAGCCCCTGCCCTCGTAGCGATTTCATGAGTTCGTGCGAGCGTGGCATGGAGGGCTCCCGATATCCCTGGTGCAACCAGTCGCAGGTGGCGTCGAAGAGCAGCTCCGGTTCCGACGCCAGGGCGTGAACAAGCAGAGCCGCTCGGCCGGAGTTCGCCGCTGCAGCGACATGCGGTACTGCCTCCGGGAGCAGACCGCGGGCCGCTTGCGTCGCCACGGACGCTTCCGGGATGAACAGCGCTGCACCGATCGAGGTGTCAATATTGCCCTGCGCCACTGCGACCCCGGTCCGGCCCTGGTACGCCAGGACGAAACCTCCGTGGATCGCCGCAGCCACATTGTCCGGGTGACCCTCGATGGCATTTGCGTGCCTGAGCAGCCAGTCCGACGTCACCTGTATCTGGGCTAGTCCGGCTGCAGCCATCAAGCCAGCCACAATGGCTGCGGACGAAGATCCGAGCCCCCGAGCGTGCGGAATCGTGTTACGACAGCTGAGCCAAAGCCCCGGCGCCCTGACCCCAAGATCGGCGAGGCCGACGAGCGCGGACCTGATGATCAGGTGGCTCTCATCCCGGGGCAGCTCGGCTGCCCCTTCCCCCGACACGTCGATCTGGAAACCCTGTTCGATCACCGCCAGGTTGACCCGCTCTCGCCAGTCGAGCGCGAGCCCAAAGCAGTCGAAGCCCGGCCCCAGGTTGGCGCTGGTAGCCGGAACCTCCACCGCCACCGACCTTCCGGCGCTCAGCACCCGCTGATCGGACAGCTCAGAAGGCATAGCCGGCTCCTTCGATCGGCATCTCAGAGCTAATCGAGCAACCCGCAGACCGTTGCAACGGCAAGCAGATCCGCAGTCACCACTTCCGCGTGAATCGGACCGAGTCGCGATAATGCTGCGTCGATGTCCTTGAGGCCATGCCCGGTCACGGTGACGGCGATCTTCAGGCCTGACTCGATCTCGCCACGCTGCTGCTTGGCAAGCAACCCCGCCACACCCGCCGCCGAGGCCGGCTCCACGAAGATCCCCTCCTCGCGCGCCAGGAATGCCTGAGCGTCCAGAATCTGTTGATCGCTGACCGCTTCGATCAGCCCGCCGGATTCGTCACGCGCCGCCAGAGCCTGCTCGGCGGATGCCGGATTGCCAATACGGATCGCGGTGGCGACGGTCTCGGGCTGAAGGACCGGATGTCCAAGCACCAGGGGGGCCGCGCCATCCGCCTGAAAACCCCACATCCGTGGGGTCCGGGTGGCCTTGCCGGCCGACATGTATTGGGTGTAACCACGCCAGTACGCCGAGATATTCCCGGCGTTGCCAACCGGGACCACGTGCACCTCGGGCGCATCGCCCAGCTCGTCGATCACTTCGAACGCCGCGGTCTTTTGACCCTCAATCCTGTTGGGGTTGACCGAATTCACCAGGGCGACCGGATACTCGTGGGCCAGCTTGCGGGCGAGTTCCAGGCAGTCGTCGAAGTTGGCGTCGATTTGCACCACTTTCGCGCCATGCACGATTGCTTGCGCAAGTTTGCCAGTCGCGATTCGCCCGGCCGGCAGCAACACGATGGTGGACAGGCCCGCCTTCGCCGCGTACGCAGCGGCCGACGCGGAGGTGTTGCCAGTCGAGGCACAGACCACGGCCTGCACCGCCTGCCCGGCCGCGACGCTGAGCGCAACGGTCATGCCGCGGTCCTTGAACGAACCGGTCGGATTGGCTCCCTCGACCTTGATCCATGTCTCGCAATGCAAGATCTCCGAGAGCTTCTCAGCCGCAACTAGCGGCGTACTCCCCTCTCCAAGGGAGATCACGGGGTCACTCTCGGACACTGGCAGCCAGTCGCGGTAGCGAGCGATCACTCCATACCCCGGACGACGTCTCAGCGAGGTTGGTCGGTCCGCGATGAAGGACTCGGGGATCACATCAGTCCCCTTCGACTCGCATCACGCTGGTGACCTCGCGGACGACGTCGAGCCTGCGTAATGCTCGCACTGTGGCACTGAGCGCGGCATCTTGTGCGTGGTGGGTCACGATCACCAACTGAGCGCCGGCACCTCGACCGTTCTGCCGCACCGTCTCGATCGAGACGTCATGTTCGGCGAAGACCTGAGCGATGGTCGCCAATACGCCGGCCCTGTCGGCCACCTCCAGCGAGAGGTGGTATCGAGTCATGACCCCGCCGATTTCGCTCACGGGGCGTGCGGCGTAACTGGACTCGCCAGGACCGACCGCCCCGCGTAACCGGTTCCGGGCCACCGTGACAAGGTCTCCGAGAACCGCACTCGCCGTTGGCGAACCCCCGGCACCAGGTCCGTAGAACATAAGCCGTCCGGCCGACATCGACTCAACGAATACCGCGTTGTACGCGTCGCCAACTCCAGCGAGTGGGTGGGAGCGCGGAATCATTGCCGGATGGACCCGCACCGACACCCGCCGGTCGGCAGCGCCGAGAACAGGTGGCGATAGTTGGCAGATGGCCAGCAACTTGACCACGCAGCCGATGTCGTGCGCTGAGGCGATGTCAGCAGGAGTAATCCCGGTAATGCCTTCCCGGTAGACATCAGCGCCGGTGACCCGAGTGTGGAATGCCAGGCTCGCCAAGATCGCCGCCTTCGCTGCGGCGTCGAAGCCCTCGACGTCTGCCGTCGGATCAGCCTCCGCGTAGCCGAGAGCCTGTGCTTCAGCAAGCGCCTCAGCAAAACTGATGCCCGCAGTGTCCATGCGATCCAAGATGTAATTCGTGGTGCCGTTGACAATCCCGATCACCGAGGTGATCTCGTCGCCGACGAGCGACTCTCTGAGCGGCCGGATGATCGGGATAGCGCCCGCAACCGCGGCTTCGAAGTAGAGATCAGCACCCGCCTGTTGAGCGGCCTCGAAGAGCGTGGCCCCATCTGCGGCCAGCAACGCCTTGTTCGCGGTTACCACGGACGCTCCATGGCGCAATGCCGCCAAGATCAATGATCGGGCCGGCTCAATCCCGCCGATGACCTCGATCACGAGATCGATGTCATCGCGGCCGACCAATTCCTCAGCTTCGGTGGTGATCAGCTCTGGATCTATGCCTGGGCGATCCCGGTCGGATCCGCGCACCGCTATGCCGACCAGCTCCAAAGGCCGGCCCACCCGGGCGCGTAGATCTTCCGCCTGTTCGATGATCAACCGCGCCACTTCCGAGCCCACCACCCCGCAGCCGAGCATGGCCACGCGGAGCGGTGGGAGCGGCGGAACGTCAAGGAGGGGCATAGGTTGCACCCGAGTCAAAGTCACGGAAACCTCATTTACACAACGAGACCACGACCCCGAATCGTGGCGGTTTCATTGTTCACCATCCCCTTATGCGCTCTGCGCGCGTATCGCGCTATAACCACGCGCGATACCGACGCTCGCCAAGTTTTCTCCTTTATCCAGCATCCAGTGCCAACAAATCCTCGATCGTTTCGCGTCGGATCAGTGTCTTGATCTGACCATCCCGAACCGCAATCACCGGGGGCCGCGGTACATAGTTGTAGTTGCTCGCCATGGAGCGGCTGTAGGCGCCAGAACCCGGCACCGCGAGCAGGTCGCCCGCCGCGATGTCCGCCGGGAGGAACTCATCACGGACCAGAATGTCCCCGCCCTCGCAGTGCTTGCCGACCACCCGGGCCAGCACCGGCGGTGCCGTGGAACGGCGTGAGGCCAAGGTGGCTGAGTACGCGGCCCCATAAAGCGCAGTGCGAATGTTGTCGCTCATGCCGCCGTCGACGGCGACGTAGAGGCGGCTGGCGCCGCCGTCCAGCGCAACGGGTTTGACAGTGCCCACGCGGTAGAGCGCGAAAGTACTGGGACCGCTG
>JAJTCL010000099.1 GCA_021323255.1 Propionibacteriaceae bacterium
ACCGAGTTTCAGAGCACAGCGGCGATCTTGCGGCGAGACCAGGGTGTCACCGACTCCTGGCGTTTTGCCTCGATCGAGCTCAAGGAACCGGCGAAAGTTGATGTCAAGGCGTGGCGGCCGGGCGATGCCGTGCCGAGGCGGTCACTCTCAGTCTTGTGGAATCGGCAGACCAACCAGACCTACGAGGCGGTGGTGGACCTCGTTGCGGATCGGGTCGACTCCTGGATTCACCGGCCGGGCGTTTGTCCCAACTTCACCATCGATGAGTACCACGATGTCGACGAGGCTTTGCACAAGCATCCAGAGGTACTCGCTCGCCTCGAGGCGCGGGGGATTGCAGACCCTTCGTTGGTGCTCTTTGACGTCTGGACCTATGGCAAGGCGATGATGCCCGAGCAGTGGGGCGATCGGCGACTGGGCTGGTGCGACCTGTGGATGCGGGAGACCCCGGAGGGCAATCCGTACGCCCACCCGGTCTCCGGGCTCAAGATCATCGTTGACATGAACACTCTCGAGGTCCTCGAGATCGAAGATCACCACGACTATGGCCTACCTGAGGTAGACGGCGAATACGACCCTCGAGTACGGGGCACGCAGCAGCGCACCGACCTCAAGCCGCTGGAGATCAGCCAGCCGGAAGGCGTCTCATTCATCATCGACGGCAACGAGCTGCGATGGCAGAACTGGTCGCTGCGGCTCGGATTCAACTTCCGCGAGGGTCCGGTGATCTACCAGGTGGCCTTCGACGATCAAGGCACCAGGCGAGACGTCGCGTATCGGATGTCCTTTGCAGAGATGGTGGTTCCGTACCGCGACCCGGGATTCGACCACTACCGGCGCACCGCGTTCGACATCGGCGAGTGGGGACTCGGTTACATGACGACGTCGCTGGAGTTGGGCTGCGACTGCTTGGGAGAGATCGTCTACGTCGACGCCGTGGTGCCTGACACCCACGCCGAGCCGGTCGTGATCGAGCGTGCCGTCTGCCTCCACGAGGAAGACAACGCAGTGCTCTGGAAGCACGTGGACAGCGAGACGGGTGCCGAGGTGCGCCGAATGCGGCGGATGGTTATCTCGGCTCACGTCAGTGTCGCCAACTATGAGTACCTGGTCTACTGGCGGTTCTATCAGGACGGAAACATCGAGTGTGAGATTCGAGCGACAGGCTTGATGGTGACCACTCCGATGCAGGCCGACAGCGATAGCTCGCCGTACGGCACGACGGTCGACAGGCGGACCTACGCGCCGTTCCACCAGCACTTCGTGGTCGCCAAGCTCGACTTGGACATTGACGGCGAGGAGAACACTGTGGTCGAAGTGGACTCGGTCGCCGCCTCGATCGGCGATGGCAATCCGTACGGATTGGCTCTATCCACCCAGACCACGACCATTGAGTCCGAGAGCCAGGCGGCCCGCGACTTCAACTGGGAGGCGCAACGTTCCTGGAAGGTGATCAACCCCAACAAGACCAACCGGCACGGCAGCAACACCGCCTACAAACTGGTGCCTGGTGCCGCGATCCCAGCGCTGTTGGACTCCTCATCACCGGTCTATCAGCGAGCTCCCGTGATCGGTCACTGCGTGTGGGTGACTGCGTACGACGACAATGAACGATGGCCCGCCGGTGACTATCCCACCCAATCGAGTGAAGACACCGGGATCACTCGCTGGATCACCGATGATGCGCCACTCGTGGGCACCGACGTGGTGCTGTGGTACGTCTTCGGGATCCACCACATCACCCGGGCAGAGGACTGGCCGATCATGCCAGTCGACATCATCTCGTTCTGGCTCAAGCCGTTCGGCTTCTTTGACCGGAACCCCTCCCTCGATGTTCCGAACACGATGTCCAGCAACGGCGGCCATAGCCACCCTGAACATGCGGGGCGATGATGGGATTTACGAACCATTAGACGCTGAAAGGTAAAGCCATGGCGGACAAGCAGGTCCTCGCGAACATTATCGACGGCGAGGAGCGCCCGGCAGCTTCGGGCGACACGTTGGACATCATCAACCCGTCCACTGGCGAGGTGTATGCAACCTCGCCCAACTCCGGCGCAGAAGACATAGACGCTGCTTTTCGGGCGGCGGCGGCCGCATTCGAGTCATATCGATGGACCACGCCGAGCGAGCGCCAGCGATTCTTGTTGCGGCTGGCTGACGCGATCGAGGCGGAAGCCGAGGAGCTGGTGCGCATCGAGAGTGAGAACACCGGCAAACCGATCTCAGTCACCTTGTCGGAAGAGATCGTCCCCATGGTCGACCAGATCCGCTACTTCGCCGGCGCCGCGCGCGTCCTGGAGGGGAAGTCTGCCGGCGAATACATGAAGGGCTTCACCTCCTACGTCCGGAGGGAGCCCCGCGGTCCAGTCGGTCAGGTGGCGCCGTGGAACTACCCCATGATGATGGCGGTCTGGAAGTTCGCGCCCGCGCTTGCCGCAGGCGACACGGTCGTACTCAAACCCTCGGACACCACGCCTGCCTCGGCGGTGTGGATGGTGAAGAAGATGCAGGAGATCTTTCCCAAGGGCGTGGCGAACCTGGTCTGTGGTGATCGCGATACCGGTGCCGCGTTGGTGTCGCACAAGATCCCGGTCATGGTGTCGATCACTGGCTCTACGCGAGCCGGCATCGCCGTGGCGACGGCGGCAGCAGCCGACGTCAAGGTCGCCCATCTCGAATTGGGCGGAAAGGCACCCGTCGTGGTGTTCAACGATGCCGATCTCCCCTCCACAGTCGATGGCATCAAGGTAGCCGGCTACTTCAATGGCGGCCAGGACTGCACAGCCGCAACCCGCGTGCTCTGCCAGTCCGGTGTGTATGACGATTTCGTAGCCGAGCTTGGCAGGGCAGCGTCGGGGAACCGAACCGGCTACGACCCAAACGACGAGGACGTGTTCTACGGGCCTATCAACAATGCCAATCAGTTGCGCCATGTCTCGAGCCTGGTGGAGCGAACTCCTGATCATGCCAGGATCGTCACCGGCGGCAAGCAGGTTGGCGAGCGCGGATATTTCTATGAGCCAACGGTGATTTGCGACGTTCGACAGAGCGACGAGTTGATCACTACGGAGATCTTCGGACCAGTGATCACGGTACAGAAGTTCAGCGACGAGGACGAGGCAGTAAGGCTCTCCAATGACAGCGAATACGCGCTGGCCTCCTCTGTCTGGACCTCAAATGCCGGCACCGCGGCCCGTATGTCGGCCCGCCTGGACTTCGGCTGCGTTTGGGTCAACTGCCATATCCCGCTAGTGGGTGAGATGCCGCACGGCGGCTACAAGCACTCCGGCTACGGCAAGGATCTCTCCTCATACGCGTTGGAGGAGTACACCCGGATCAAGCACGTCATGCAATACCACGGCTTCGAGGGCTGATTTCTTTCGTCACTAACTGACAATTTCAAATCCCAACTCGGAAGGGTCGTCGAGATGGCAGAAAAGGGTTTGAAAAGTAACGTTGTCGGCCTCTTCGGCGGCACCATGCTCGGAATTTCCTCCGTGGCGCCGGCGTACGCCCTCACGGCCACGCTCGGCATACTCGCGGCCAGTGTCGGCGCCAAGACACCGGTGGTGATCATCGCCGGCTTCCTGCCGATGTTCTTCGCGGCGTACGCCTATCGCGAGTTCAACCGGATCATGCCCGACGCCGGCACCTCGTTCACCTGGACCTCCAAGGCCTTCGGCCCCTACATCGGATGGTTGGGCGGATGGGCGGCGGTGGTCGCCACGGTCATCGTGCTGTCGAACCTCGCGGGCGTTGCCGTCCAGTTCCTCTATCAGTTCATCGGCAGTGCCGTGAACTCGGAGATGATCAGCGGTCTGTGGGAGAACAAGCTGATCAACGTAGTGACCTGCCTGGTGTTCCTGGCCATCGCGACTTATGTGGCCTACCGGGGCATCGACACCACCGAGCACGTGCAGATGGTGCTGGTGATCTTCCAGCTGGTCATGCTGCTGATCTTCGGGGTGATGGCAATCGCCAAGTCGGGCGCCTCCGAAGTTGGTGAGGCGTTCAGCCTGTCCTGGTTCAGTCCGGCCGGTCTGACCCTCTCGGCGTTCATCGCCGGACTGTCGGGTTCGATCTTCGCCTTCTGGGGCTGGGACACCGCGCTGACCGTCAACGAGGAGTCGAAGAACAGCGATACGACTCCCGGGCGTGCGGCGTTGCTCTGTGTGCTCTCGATCCTGCTGACCTACCTGCTGGTCTCGGTCGCGACCCAGATGTACGCCGGGTTGGGGGACACCGGACTGGGCCTCACCAACGAGGAGGTCTCCGACAATGTCTTCGGCAACCTGGCCGAGCCCGTCCTCGGCAGCCCGCTGGACTTAGGGCTCTTCCTGGCCGTCCTCGCCTCCTCAGCGGCGAGCCTGATCACTACGTTCCTGCCGACGTCGCGCACTCTGCTGGCAATGGGCGCGTACGGGGCAATGCCGAAGGCGTTCGCGAAACTGCACCCAACACACAGGACCCCGAGCGTCGCCACCTTCACCGCAGGCATCGGCGCTGCGGCCTTCTACGCCGTGATGACCTTTCTGAGTGAGCGGGTGCTCACCGACACCATCTACTCGCTGGGCATCATGATCTGCTTCTACTACGGCCTGACGGCATTCGGTTGTATCTGGTTCTTCCGTCACCAGCTTTTCGATAACTCGTTCAACTTCGTCTTCAAGTTCCTGTTTCCGCTGCTCGGCGGGCTCGGGCTGTTCTTCGTCTTGATCATCACCTTGCGGGACAGCGCGTCCCCGGATTATGGCAGCGGCGCGAGTATCGGAGGGGTCGGATTGGTGCTCATCCTGGGCCTTGGGCTGATCTTGGCTGGCCTGGTGGTGATGGCCATCCTGCGGGCGCGCCAGCCGGCGTTCTTCCGTGGTGAGACCATCATCCATGAGTCGGCGCACGCCATGCGCCCGCACGAGCATCTCGTGCAATGACTCGTTACGGTGCCCAGTTCGGCCCTGACTTCACCTTCCTCGGCGTGCCGGAATGTGATCTGGATGACGAGGCCAGCTATGCCGATGCCGATGTCGTGATCTTGGGGGCACCATTCGACGGAGGCACCTCTGCACGCGCCGGCACCCGGTTCGGGCCGCAGGCCATCCGGATGACCGACTATCTGCCACACGACGGATCTCGACCCTCGCTGGCACTGCGGGCCGACGGCCTGCGGGACCTCAAGGTCTACGACGCCGGTGATGTGGAGATGTACTCCGGCGACATCGAGGTCGCCCTCCCGGCGCTCGAGGTGGCTGTGCAGAAGGTGGTCCAGGCCGGGGCGATACCTGTTTCCCTCGGTGGTGATCATTCCATCGCCTACCCAGACGCCAAGGGATGCGCCAACGTCATCGGCGCGGGTCGCGTGTCGATGATTCACTTCGACGCTCACGCCGACACCGGCGACATCGAATTCGGCTCGCTGTGGGGTCACGGGCAGCCCATGCGCCGGTTGATCGAGTCCGGTGCCCTACGCGGCGACCGGTTCCTGCAGATCGGGCTCCGCGGCTACTGGCCACCGCCGGAGACTCTGGATTGGATGGCAGCGCAGCACATGCGCTCCTACGAGATGACCGAGATCGTGCAGCGGGGCTTGCGCGAGTGCTTGACTGAGGCGTTCGCCATCGCGACCGACGATTGTGACGGGGTGTTCCTCTCCGTCGACATTGATGTGTGTGATCCAGGACATGCCCCTGGCACCGGTACTCCGGAACCCGGCGGGCTGTCAGCGCGTGAGTTGCTGGATGCGGTGCGGAGGATCTGTCTGGAGCTTCCGGTGGTCGGAATGGATGTGGTTGAGGTCAGCCCGCCGTACGACCACGCCGACATCACTGCCGCACTGGCCAATCGGGTGGTGCTGGAGGCCCTGTGCGCCATCGCCCGCAAACGGAAGGATCTCCGCGACGGAACCCACTGGGACCCGCTGCTTCCGCTACTGAGCGAGCGGGCAGCACCCGTGCCCGAGGGCACGATGCCCCAGCATCACCACACTCATCTCGGTCACGATCAGGAGAGTGAAAGACGATCATGAGCCAGACGTCGCGATGGGAAGCTGATCCGAGTGCCGCGTCGGTAGCGACGCCTCCTGGTCCGGAGGTCACCGTCGGCACCGATGCCGCGTACGCCCCGCCGAGGGCTCACGGCCTCGGCCGGCCGTTGCGGAACATCTCAGAGGTGCGGCATTTCTTTCGCACCAACGAGGTCCCCATTTACTTCGTCGGCGCAACTCCGTTCAACCTGCTGGGTTTGGACCGCTGGGTGCGCAATTTCTGCTACGTCACCTATTACGACGGCTGGGACGGTGCCCACCCGCGGGTCTTCACGCCCAAACACAAGCCCTATATCGAATTCGACTCGGGCGAGGAGATCAACAACTGGCTGCTGGTCAATCCCGAGGTGCGGGCCTATATGTCGCGTCCCGCGCCACGTGGCCAGCGACCGAAGGTCGCGATGGTGTTCTTCGATGCGGAGACCGAGCGGATCTGTGACGAGCTCGGCTACGATCTCATCCTCCCAGCCGCCGAGCTCCGCGCGCACCTGGACTCAAAGCTCGTCACTACCCGGTTGGGAAACGATGTCGGCGCTCCGAGCGTGCCAAACGTGCTGGTCACCGTCGAGGACTACCAGGACCTGGTCAGGGCAGCGACGACTGCCGGCCTCGGCTCCGACCTGGTGGTGCAGACGGCGTACGGCGACTCGGGCAAGACCACCTTCTTCATCGACAACGAGACCGGCTGGAAGCGGCACAGCCGCGACATCCGCGGCAACGAGGTCAAGGTGATGAAACGGATCAACAACCGTCCGGTAGCCGTCGAAGCGGTCCTCACCCGCAACGGCACTGTCGTCGGTCCGTTCATGTCAGAGCTGACTGGGCATCGACGGCTTACGCCCTACCGCGGCGGTTGGTGCGGTAACGAGATGTACCCGGAGGTGTTGACCGAGGATCTGCGTCGCAAGGCCGGCGATCTCGTCGGGCGGCTGGGCGACCGTCTCGGCGCTGAGGGCTACCGAGGCTTCTTCGAGGTCGACGTTCTGGTTGACACCGACACCGACGAGGTCTACCTGGGGGAACTCAATCCCCGGATCAGCGGTGCTTCCTCGATCACTAATGTCACAGCGGGCGCATATGCCGACATCCCGCTGTTCGCGTTCCATCTGCTGGAGTACTTCGACGTCGACTTCGCGCTCGACGTCGAGGAGATCAACGAGCGATGGAGGGAGCTGGCGGCAGCCGACCAATGGAGTCAGATGGTGATCAAGGAGACCTCGCCCATCGTGCAGTTGATCACCTCAGCTGCACCGACTGGGCAGTACTCGTACAACGCATCGGGTGCTCTGGTCTATCGGCGGGCAGCGCTGGACTGGCACCAGCTCCAGAATGAGTCAGAGGCCTTCTACCTGCGCATCTACGGCGCTGGTGACTACCGCTGGAAGGGCGCCGACCTCGGCGTGCTGGTCACCAAAGGACGCCTGCAGCGGCGAGCGGAGGATGGGACGGATACGCTGACCATCCGTGCGAAGCATCTCATTGACTCGATCCGCGAGCAGTACGCCGGGCTTCCCCTGGCCGGCGCTGAAGCCAGCACAGCGCCAGTGGCGACGGCACCCTCGATGGCTAAGTGAGTGACGCGACGGTGATCGGCTCCACCGCGAGCCGTCCGCCATTTCCGGTCACCCTTGACAACTGGCAGACCGCGCCGCAGATCGGTTGGACTTTCTGCCACATTGCGGAAATCTTCCCCACCGCGCCTATCTCGCGAGGAGCTGAACCTCCGCCGCCGCTGCTACGGCGCATCGAGCCGGTGGCCGACCTCACCTGCTGGGCCGTTGACGGGGAACGGACCACGGTCGGCGCGATCATGAAGGCCACCGAGACAGACGGATGGATGGTGTTTCACGACGGCCATGTCCTCGCCGAGGAATACGCCGGGGCGATGGAGCCCGCCACGCTGCATCTATTGATGTCGGTGAGCAAGTCGATCGTCGGCATCCTGGTCGGTGCACTGGCGGGCGAGGGCGTGTTGGACGTGGAGGCACCGGTGACCGCGTACGTGCCGGAGCTTGAGCGAAGCGGCTATCGCGGGGCGAGGTTGCGTCACCTGCTCGATATGCGGTCGGGCATTGCGTTCTCCGAGGACTACCTGGATCCGGATTCAGAGGTCCGGCTGCTGGAGCAAGCGGTTGGCTGGGCGCCGCGTCGCTCACCGCGCGTGCCGCCGACGCTACGTGGGTTCCTGCTAACGCTCCGCCAGGGGCTAGAGCACGGCGGCCCCTTCGAGTACCGCAGTTGCGAAACCGACATCTTGGGTTGGATATGCGAGGCCGCCGCAGGCCGACGGTTCCCGAAACTGGCCGGGGAACTGGTCTGGTCCCGGCTGGGCACCGACTTCGACGCCAATATTGGGATTGATCCTGAGGGCACCGGGATGTTCGACGGCGGCATGTCCGCCGCCCTATGTGATCTCGCTCGCTTCGGGGCGATGATCGCCCGGGACGGGACGTCCCTGAGCAACCATCAGGTGGTTCCGGAGGCCTGGATCGCAGATAGCTTCGCGGGTGGCCCGGATTCGCGGCAGGCCTTCGCCGCCAGCCCCACCGACACCCGGATGCCTGGTGGCATGTATCGCAACCAGTTCTGGTTCCCCTACCCTGAC
>JAJTCL010000100.1 GCA_021323255.1 Propionibacteriaceae bacterium
GGTTCTCATCTGGCTGAGACGCTCCAGGACAGGGGTCACTCAGTCCTGGCAATGACTCGACATCCTGATACCTACTCCGGTGCTGGAAAGCCGATCTTCGGCGACGTCTCTGAACCTGGCAGTCTGCGGGCGGCACTCGCTGACGTCGACGCCGCCTACTACCTGGTGCACTCGCTGGCACGGCAGGACTTTGTGGAGAAGGACGCTGAGGCTGCCCGATCATTCGGAATGGCAGCCGCCGCAGCGGGTCTTGAGCGATTGATCTACCTCGGTGGTCTCGGCCGGGAGGGTGCGGACCTGTCGGCGCACTTGCGGTCAAGGCGAGAGGTCGAGCACCTGCTGGGAAGCGGGGGCGTACCAGTCACGACGCTGCGGGCAGCAATCATCATTGGACACGGCAGCATTTCGTGGGAGATCACCCGCCAGCTCGTTGCTCACCTGCCAGCGATGGTTGTTCCCAGATGGACCACCACCCGCACCCAGCCGATCGCCTTGTACGACGTTGTTCACTACTTGGTTGAGGTGCTTGAGCTGGAGGCGGCCAAGGGGCGGGTCTTCGAGATCGGTGGACCCGATGTGCTGACCTACGCCGAGATGATGCGGCGGGTAGCTCACTTGCACCATCACCGCCCGCTGCCCATGCTTGCGGTGCCGCTGCTGACTCCCCGGCTGTCGTCCTACTGGCTGTCGCTTGTCACGGATGTCGACACCGCAACTGCTCGCAATCTTGTGGACTCGATGAGCAACGAGGTGGTGGTCACCGACAATCAGATATCCGAGATCGTTCCGTCCACCCCCATGGGCTATGACGAGGCAGTTCGCGAGGCCTTCAGACAGCGCGCTGCCGCTCAAGTGAAGTCGTGAGCATCAGCCCGACGAAGCGGATGATGGGGCGGGTGATCGGCGCCGTCCGTCCGGTATTGATCGACAAGGTGGAACGAGATCACCGGCAATCCGGCGCGGCATTCCTGCGCCGCCGAATCGTCGTCGCGATCACACTAGCCATCGGTGCCACCCTCTTAGGCTTCTCATTCTCCGTGCGGCAAGGAGATCCGGCCTTCTACCCGTTGACCCTCGGTCTGGCTGCAACCTGGACGTTCGGCAGCTTGCTGTCCGGCCCGCTGCACTTGGGGCAGATCCTGCGCGGTGGCACGCTGCGCCGTCCGATCATTACCCCTATCGTGGTCGGGCTGCTACTGGCCGGGCTCTTCATCCTCGGCGCCCTCATTGTCCGTTCCATCCCTACGTTGGCCCGGCTTGCTGAAGACGTGCTCGGTTACGCCCGTCTGGGAAATCTGTGGATCATCCTTGTGATCACGCTGGTCAACGGCATCGCAGAGGAACTCTTCTTTCGTGGCGCGCTCTTCGCCGCCATTGGCATGTGGCACCCAGTGTTGATTTCCACAGTTCTCTACGCGTCGACGACGATTGCCGGCGGCAATCCTGTGCTGGTCTTCGCGGCCGTTGTCCTCGGCACGGTTGTGGCGCTGCAGCGCCGAGCCTCTGGCGGCATACTGGCGCCCATCCTCACCCACATCACGTGGTCGCTCAGCATGCTGTTTCTGCTGCCACCGATCTTTGCCGGGGCGGCGTGATCAGTCTCCGACAGGCGGCTTCGGCGGTTTCATCGTCGGCCTTGGCGCAAGCCGGTGAGCCCATTTACGGCAGGCTGTACCCAGGTTTCCCACAGCGCGGGCATCCCACACAGCGTGGGATGTCGGCAGCAGTTGCCCTTGGGGACTGGTTCAGTCTTCATTACGCTGTGGCTCGCTCGCTGGCGGCGATCCGGATCACCTGGTCGGAGTCTTCACCAACCACGACGACCGCTGACCCACCCGTCACCAGAGCAGTCACGATGCCGTCCCGGCAGGTGGGCCACGGATCGCCGGCCCGAACCAGACGCCGCACGGGCGGACCATCGAGGTTGCCCAATTCGGCTTGAGTCAGGGTGCGCTCGGGATCGACCCAGGCGGTTGCGTCGGGCTCAGGTGGGTCACCGAAGTACCGGTCGGCATGGCTGCGCACCTCGGTCGCGTAGTCGCGGACGCCGTCTGGGAGCGGCTCACCGAATCCGAACCCCAGCGGGTGCAGCGCACAAGCGAAGATGTCAGCTCCTGCATGGTCCTGCCACTGGCGCCCCGTCACCGCTGCCGCCGGCAGCGAGCCGTTGGTGAGGTCAACGACCAGCCCGACCTGCCAGCAAGCCAGCTGCCAGACGGCGGTGAGCCAGTGTCCCGGTGCCTCCACCGCGAGCGGCATGCGGATCACATCACCCTCCTCGACCGCGACCTCGTCAACTAGCAAGTTGGAGGTCTTGTCCACCCAATTGCTGAAGGTCGTCGCCGAGAGTTCGGTTCGGGCACCCGACTCCAGATCGTAGAAGGTGAACAGCGGCGCAGACCCGTTGAGCCTGACGCGTTGCCGCAGGTGCTCGGTGAGGAGGAGTGCGGTCATGGCGCCAGCGTAAGAGCAGCGGGCGGCGACCGCCCGCCCGGACGCCGCTACCCTTTCCGCATGCGCTACGTGTTGATCATGGCTGGTGGATCAGGAAAGCGGCTCTGGCCACTGTCGCGGCACAACATGCCCAAGCAGCTGTTGCGAGTAGTCGGCGACAAGAGCCTGCTGCGGCTCGCGTACGAACGCTTAGCAGGCATCGTCCCGCCTGACCACGTGCTGGTCTGCACGGGTGCCGACTACGCCGATGTCGTTGCCGCCGAGCTTCCGGAGATCAAACCGGCGAACATTCTCGGCGAACCGGAGGGTCGTGACTCGCTGAATGCGGTGGCCTGGCCGGCAGCAGTACTGGCTGCGCGTGATCCTGATGCGGTCGTTGCGGTTGTCACCGCAGATCACATCATGCATCCGATCTCGGCGTTCCAGAGCGCGGTGTTGGAAGGCTTCGAGGTGGCTGAGAGTGAGGAGGACTTCCTGGTGACGTTCGGGATAGTGCCCACCGCGCCGCACACCGGTTATGGCTATCTGCGGCGGGGTGAAACGCTGCCGGGTCACCCAGAGGCTTTTTCGGTGGCGGAGTTCAAGGAGAAACCCGATCGCCCGACTGCCGAGGAGTATCTGGCCTCTGGCGAGTACTGGTGGAACTCCGGCATGTTCGTCTGGCGTGCCCGTACCTTGCTTGATCAGCTGAACCTGCTGCAGCCGAAGACCCACGATGCGGTCGTTGAGCTGGCCGCTGCGCCTTACCGGCTCTCGGAGATCTATCCGGAGTTGCTCAAGATCAGCGTTGACTACGCCGTGATGGAGCCCGTCTCGCGGGGCGAGGGGAGTGCCCGCGTTGTCGCGGTTCGGCTGCCGATCACCTGGCACGACGTCGGCGGTTTCGCAGCGCTCGGCGAGCAACTGCCGCGCGACGAATACGGAAATGCCACCCATGGTGTCGCGGTACTTGTCGACGCCCGGGACAACCTGGTGATCAACAATGCCGAGAACGGGCGGGTCGTTGCCGCTGTCGGGCTCAGCGACACCGTGATCGTGCAAACTCCGCAGATCACTCTTGTTTGCCCGATCTCGGAGGCGGAACGGATCAAGGAGCTAGTGGCCGAAGTCACCACCCGGTTGGGCGGCAGCTATGCATAACCCGTCCGACTTGTCAGCGTGATAGTCGCTCTGACGACCGCCGGCGCTGACAACTCGGAGTTCCGAGCGGGTCAGGCGCCGTTCGGCTCCGGCGAGTTGGCGGTCGGGTACTTGGCCATGAAGTCTTTGATGGCGGCACCGCTGACGTTGATACAGGCCTGACGGACACCTCTTTGTTGGGTGACATCGGCGGGATTATTCGGGTCCGCCGTCCAACGGGTGATCACGACGTTCTTACCAGCCGGGAAGCCATCACCATCAGCCTCGGACCAGGGTGCTGCAATGAACTTGTCTGCCGGGTTGTAGTCGTCGCTGCCGAACGTCTTGGAGATCCGCTCCAGGTTCTGGATCTGCTCATCCGGGGCGTCGGCGCGATACCAGACCACGGTGTAGCCGTGCTCCAGGTTATGCACCAAGGTCTCCACCGCAGGTCGATCAGCCTCGGCGTAGAAATGCTTGGTGAACGGCGCTGGACTGGCGTAGTGGCTGCCTGAGTCGGGTGGAGTCTGGGCGTAGGGGACCTTGCTGCCGTCCTGAACGTGATCTTGGCTGCCGGTAGCCTCATTCTCAGCAACCGGGTCGCAACCTGCGGCGGCAAGATTGGTGCCGAGGTCCTCGATCGTCGCGTTCCGAGCGCGGTAGTCGTCGACGAAGAGGTAGACCGGGTAAGCCAACAGCGCCAACGCGAGCACGATGCAGATCACCAGCAGCCGGATCGTCCGGGTACGCTGCTCCTTCTTCCGAGCGCTTTCGAGGGACGCCAGCTTGTCGCGACGACTCTGTGGCGAGGACGTCGCCCTCCTGGAAGTACCGCCCTTGGGCGCCGTCTTCTCCTCGCTCTTGGCTTTCGCCACCTGGTTGCTCCTACCGATCCGTCTCAAGGAGTCGCGAGTCTATCTCGGTCCGCTGAGGGTGATCTGTCAGTAAGTCGACAGACATCATGGCACGCAGCAGGTCTGCGGCTGCTTGACCTAGCGTGGTCCCGGCCAGAAGCCGGGATGTTCGTTCCGCGGGCTCCAGCGCGACCAGTTCTTCATAGCGATGGTGCTGCCCCGTGGCGGCCAGCGCCGCGGCCAGCACGGCCTCCTGACTGCCGAAGCCAAACATGTCCTTGGCCGGATCCCTCAGCAGCTCACGCGCAACTGATTCAGTCTGCCCCAGCAACTGGCCAAGGCCGCGCACCACGGCGACCGGACGACCGCGCAGCTTGCCCTTCACCAGGTCGGCCGCTGCGGCCAACTCGTCGCCGACGGCCGTCACCGTCACCTGGAGCTCGTTTCCGTACGCGTCCCGGGCACCTGCATAGTCTGCAAGGGCTGCGACGCCGGAAACACCGATGGCGTGATCGGTCTGGCCGATTCGCCACGGCCGTCCGGCGGTGTCGGAAATGATGACTCCCAGCCGAAGCCCGGTCGCGGCTGACAGCTGTTCCCGGAGGGCGGCTGCGCTCCCGTCCGGGTCCCGCGGCAGCAGCAGGATGAAGTCCGGCGAAAGGTTGGACCTGTCGATGCCGGCCGCGGCGATGGTCAGGCCGCGGTGGGTGCGAACGATGCGGGTCTCTCCGCGGCGGGCAACGGTGCGCTCGGTCTCGGAGGTGATCAGCTCATCACGCCGCGACGCCGGCTCGATGCAACCCTCGGCCTTGCTGACGATCTTGGATGTGACGACGACGATGTCGCCGTCCCGGAGTGGCCCGAGCGGGTCTGCGTCCACCGCCGCCAGGATCGCCGTCGCAAGATCAGTGCCGGCGGCCACTTCCCCGATTCCACCAGGGGCGAAGATCACGATCACCGACGAATCCCGAGTCAGTGTCGGATGATCTGCTCCGGCACCGGCGATCATGACGTGGCTGACTTGATCGCGTACCTGATGAAGGCAGCCGTGCTCGCCGGATCTCGCATCAGCAGATCAGTGACGACGGCCAGCAACCCGCCCTGCTGGACACGGTCGGCGGAGGAGGTGTCGGCGCTATCCATTGCCCAGGCGTCCAAGACACCGCCGCGCGACCGGGCGCCGTAGTGCAGGCCGACGGCCGCAGCGTCGACCTCCACGCCGATGGCGGGTAGCAGCCGGTGAGCCATCCCCAGCACAGGAGCACCACCGAGGATGCCGGCGAATCCGACGACGAGGGCCGGCGCATGCTGCACCGCGTCGCGCAAGCCTGGGACAGCAAGGATGGGACCGATAGAGACCACCGGGTTGCTCGGCGCCAGCAGGATCAGGTCGGCCCCTTGGATTGCCTCAATGACCCCAGGCGCGGGACGGGCGGTCTCGATCCCCAGCAACGTCACGCCTCGGGCGTCAGGGGCTGCTTGAAGGCGCACCCAGTACTCCTGGAAGTGCACAGCTCGCACCTGACCTGGCGCCTCGGAATCTGCAATCGTCACATGCGTCTCCACCCGATCATCTGTCATCGGGAGCAGGCGGAGCCTTGCGTCGCTGGCCAGCCAGCGGGAGCACAGTGCCGTGGTCACCTCCGAGAGCGGATAACCGGCGTCGAGCATCTGGGTCCGAACCAGATGGGTGCCCACATCGCGATCGCCGAGGGAGAACCAGGTCGGCTCGGCGCCGTAGCAGGCCAGCTCCTCCATCACCCGCCAGCTCTCGTCGTCACGCCCCCAACCGCGTCCCGAGTCCGCGCCACCGCCGAGGGTGTACATGATCGTGTCGAGGTCTGGGCAGATCCGTAAACCATGCAGGGTGATGTCGTCAGCAGTATTGGCAATCACGGCGAGTTCGGCCGTCGGGTAGGCCCGGCGCACCCCGAGCACGAACTTCGAGCCGCCGACTCCGCCGGCCAAGATCACGATCTGCACCGCACCAGTGTTCCATTAGCGCCAGATTCCAACGCTGGCAGAGAAGTTCTTGCCGGTCGGCCTCGGGGTAGGGCCAGTGTGGCTACGCTGAAAGTTGTGCAGAGTTTGATGCGGTTACGGGAGCCGGCGGCTTGGGTCGCCTTAGCAGCTTTGGTACTCAATCTCGTCTTGGCTGTCATCGCAATGGCGACCTACCAAGGCCCGCTGGCCAACATTGGGCTGACGCTGAGCGCGCAAGCTGCAAACCCGGTGCCGCTGATCGCGCTAGCGGTCATTGTGGGGTTCTGTGTGCTGCGCGAGCGGACACCTCATGCGCGCCTGCTCACGCTCCTGAGCCTGATCGCCGGGGTGCTCGCTGTGCTGTTCGGCATTGGCCTCGCGCTGCTGGCACTCGCCGCCGAGCGCATCCCGGTCGTCTGGGCGCTCGGCGCTGTCGTGACACAGGCGATCTCAGTCATCGTGGTGGTATTGCTGATCAAGCTCTACCAGCTTCAGGCGGTGCCGCGCCGGCTTCCCGCCGGAATCGGGCTGCCGCCCTACCAGGAATCGTTGTCCGCCGCGCCGCCCCCCGACCAAAGGCTGCAACCGACCTGGCGGCCGGACACGGCGGCGGGTGCGGTATGGCGTACCGCAGGCGAAGCAGCGGCTGGTGCCCCTGCTGCTGGCTGGGGCGCAGACGCAACTTCAGCGGCTTGGCAACCGATCCCGACGCAACCGAATGGTCCCCATCACCAGGGCAGAAAAGGGCCCCAGAACCAGGGCAGCGTCGCCGAGGATCCGTCCTTGCGATCCAAGGGACAACCAGACGTGCAACCGCCACCGGTGGACTGGTGGGGACGCTCACAGCCGTAGTCAAACCCTCTCAGCCTCGAACTTTTCCCCAATATCAGGAAACGACTTGACTTTCCGGTATTGACAGGCATGTAATTTCACCAATGTCATTTGCAGTCTTCTGCTGATCCGGCGGAGCCGTACTCAGATGAGTTGCTGCACAGCCAGGGGGCACCCAATGCAGCGGGTGGCAGGTGCATACGGCGCAAGCCAATTCGGTACGGCCCGCGAAGCCGTGCCGGACAAGGGATTTTTCATGATGCGGGTCGAGGAGGCACAGCCACATGTACGAGCCGAGCGGCACCAAGGAGGGTGCGCTGAGCTGGCAGGAGCGCGCACTGTGCGCGCAAACGGACCCAGAGGCGTTTTTTCCTGAGAAGGGTGGGTCGACGCGCGAGGCCAAGAAGGTCTGCTTGTCCTGCGAAGTGCGTGGCGAGTGCCTCGAATACGCGCTGGCCCATGATGAACGCTTCGGCATCTGGGGCGGGTTGAGCGAAAGGGAGCGTCGCAAGCTCAAGAAGCGCGCTGTGTAACTGAACACCCTATCGCCGCCCTTAGCGGACCGCGTAAAGTAAGGGGCCGCCCAACCGGGCAGCCCCTCACGCGTGTTGCGGGGCCCGATTGGTACAGGGGTTACGCGGGAACTGATGGATAGCGACACTGCCCTGGCCGGTGCGTACGAGGACCGTCCAGGAGGCTCTGGCGCCTGGCCTGACTTGATGCCGGTCGACGTCGACAATTTTGGGCTCGAGGAAAACCCATGGGCATGGGCTGACTTCGGTGAGCAAGACCAGCCACCGCGTGTCGACATCGCCGGCGCGCACGTCACAGCCGTCCTCGTGACACTCGACGCGGCGCGTTGGCTACCGGCGACCTTGGGGGCACTGGGCGAGCTGGACACCCGACCGAGCCGACTCATCGCAATCGACAATGCCAGCACCGATGCGACCCGAACGCTCCTGGACCGCGCACACGACCAGGGCGTGCTGGACGCGGTCTATGACGGAAAGCGAGAGTTCGGTTTCGGCGCGGCAGTTCAGGCGGCTCTCGAGCTCGACGCCGCCAACCTACAAGAGGACGCCGATACGCTCGGCTTTCGCGCGGTCTCGGCCAGGGACTCGCGGTGGCTGTGGCTCTTGCACGACGACGCCGTGCCGGCACCCGATGCGCTCTATGAGCTACTGGCCCACGTGACTACCGACGAAAGTATCGATCTGACCGGGCCCAAGCTGCTGCTGCCGCGGCGCCGGCACGGCGGTCAACCAATCAGCGAGATCGGCGTCAGCATTTCCGGCACCGGGCGCCGCGAGCTCGACCTTGACGTTGACGAGATTGATCAAGGGCAGCGCGACGAGCCACAGGAACGCCTCGGGGTCTCCACCTGCGGCATGCTCGTGCGGGC
>JAJTCL010000461.1 GCA_021323255.1 Propionibacteriaceae bacterium
TTGGTGGCACACCTGGTCCACGCCAATGCGCTGATCTTGCTGAGCGACGTCGATGCGCTCTACACCATGAACCCGGCCAAGCCGGAGGCGCGGATGATCAAGGAGGTGTGGGGCGAGGCGGATCTGACCGATGTCGATATCGAGACCCGCGGCACTGCGGTTGGCACCGGAGGAATGGTCACCAAGATCGACGCGGCGCGGATTGCAACCTCTGCCGCGATTCCGGTCGTTTTGACCACCGCGGAGCAGGCCGACGCGGCACTCGCGGGTGAGCCGGTTGGCACACTGTTCCATCCCACCGGCCGTCGGCGACCAACTCGGCTGCTATGGCTGCGACACGCCAGTGACACTCGGGGGACTCTGGTCCTCGATGCCGGGGCTGTACGCGCGCTCACCCAGCGCAAGGCCTCGCTTCTCCCGGCAGGCATCACCGCCGTACGCGGTCAGTTCTCTTCGGGCGAGCCGGTCGAACTGGTCGGTCCGGATGGGTTGGTGGTCGCCCGTGGGCTGGTCAACTACGACTCAGACGAACTGCCCGCCCTGCTCGGCCGCAGTACCCGCGACCTCGCCGCCGAGCTCGGCGCCGGGTACGACCGTACGGTGGTGCATCGCGACGCTCTGGTGGTCATCGAGAGCACCGACGCCCGCGCTTGAGCGCTGTGGCAGCTCAAAATACAGCTGCGAGCGTCGGGAAATCGCGCGCCGCCGTGCTGAGGAGGAGTGAGCGGAGGCGTTCTTCCCTCTGCGAGCGACGACGAAGTAGGCGGATTGCACGCGCGATTGCGCGAGCAGCTCCGAAAATATTGTCGGTTGGCGTGTTGACCCCACAGGTGCGTCGATCGAGCCAGACGAGACCGTGCAGATGGCGCTAGGTCAGCTCCGTGAGTACTTCGCCGGACAGCGGCGAGACTTCGCGTTGCCACTTGACCTACCTCCTATGGAGCCCGTGAGCGAGGCGGTCCTTGGCGCACTGAGGACCGTCGGCTATGGACAAACGATCACCTACGGCGAGCTAGCCAAACTGAGCGGCACCGGAGTGCCCGCCCGTGCGATCGGGGAGATCATGGCGGCGAACCCGGTGCCGATCATCATTCCGTGCCATCGCGTGGTGGCCAGTGATGGCCTCGGCGGGTATTCCGGCGGCGAGCCGGGTCGCCAACTGGAGACGAAGCGCTGGCTGCTGGAAAACGAAGGCGCACTGCCGCCCGCGCTGGTCTGAACCGCGATTTCCAAGGGCGTCAATGCGCCCTCAGCCGTGTCAGAAGGATGCGCATAGATTCATCACATGACGACTTCGCCGACGCGCACGGGCTGCTGCGTGGTCGGAGGCGGTCCGGCAGGTTTGGTGCTCGGCCTGATCCTGGCGCGCGCGGGAGTACGGACAACCGTGCTGGAGAAGCACGCGGACTTTCTGCGTGATTTCCGTGGCGACACCGTACATGCCTCCACGTTGACTCTGCTGGACGAACTCGGACTGGGGGCGCAGTTCGCCGCTCTGCCTCCTCGCTGGGTGGACAAGCTCGCCGTCCAGCTCGACTCCGGAACCTACGGGGTTGCCAGCCTGACCCGATTGCCGGGCCGTCATCAGCACATTGCCTTGGTACCGCAGTGGGATTTCCTCAATGTGATCGCCGACGCCAGCCAATTGGAACCTGGTTACGAGTTGATCATGAACGCTGAGGTCACCGACCTGCGCTGGGAAGGCCAGAGGATCAGCGGCGTGAGCTACCACCGGGATGGACACAGCTATCAATTAGAGGCTGATCTTGTTGTTGGGTGCGATGGCCGATCTTCCGTGGTACGCGAGCGAGCCGGCCTGAAGGCACGAACATTCGGGGTGCCCATGGATGTGCTGTGGTTCCGGCTGCCGCGGCGTCAGAGGGATCCGGAGGGCGTCGTCGGCCGCATCTCGCGATCGAACTTGCTGATCATGATCGACCGTGGCGATTATTTCCAGATCGGCATGGTGATCAGGAAGGGCTCGCTGGCTACGCTCCGCGATCAAGGCATCGAGGCCTTGCGGCAGAGGCTGCGTGATGCCCTGCCCTGGCTGGGGGATCGAGCCGACTTGCTCACCTCCTTCGACGACATCAGGCTCCTCAATGTGGTGCTCAGTCGCCTGCCGCGCTGGTATCGCGACGGACTGCTGTGTATCGGCGATGCCGCGCACGCGATGTCACCGGTCGGCGGTGTGGGAATCAATCTGGCCGTGCAGGACGCGGTCGCTGCAGGCCGCCTGCTGGCGCCGGCGCTGCGTACCGGACGAGTAGCCACCGCAAGCCTGCGAGCAGTACAACGCCGACGTCGGTTGCCGACTGTCCTGACTCAGGCCTTTCAGCGGGTAGCACATCGACTCGTTGTGGCGACTCGCATTGCCGATGACGAAGTAGCGCCGCGGCCAACCACCGCTCCCGCCCCGCTCAGTCTGATGCAGCGCATTCCTCTGCTGCAAGCGATTCCTGGCTATCTCTTGGGCATTGGCCTGTTACCGGAGCATGCACCGGATTTCGCCCGTCCGCGAGCTTCAGCACAGGTGTAAGCAATCTGATCTAATCCCCGCCGCGGATCCAACGACTGCCGATCTCCTCCCAGGTAGGTGGCGGGCCGGGAAGCGGTCCCGGTGACGAAGTGTGGAGGGCGTCCAGGAGCAGCGTCAGGTAGCGATGGCGGAGCTGGCTAGTGCGTGCCTCATCCCCGAGGCGGATGGATGCGACTTGCTCGAACAAGAATGAGAGGTCGTTGACGTCGAGGTCCGCACGTATGGCGCCGGCGGCCTTGGTGCGCTCCAAGAGCCGAACATTGAGTTCCATGGCCGTGCTTGCGTCGCGGGCGAGCTCCTCGGTGGGGGTGAACGTGCCTGCCAAGCGCAGCGTAAGCGAGTGTGTGTCAGCATCCACGATGCCGCGCATGAATCCGGCAAATGCGGCCCATGG
>JAJTCL010000101.1 GCA_021323255.1 Propionibacteriaceae bacterium
AACGCTGATCCTGCACCGAGCCGAGAATAAGCATTATCGAGTGCCGATGGGTCGCTACCTCGCCGAGCACATCCCGGGTGCGAAATACGTCGAGCTTCCTGGAGCTGACTGGTACCCACCGTTCGTGAACGCCGAGCCGGTCCTTGACGAAATCGAGGAGTTTCTGACCGGGGCTCGTCCCGCCCCAGCACAGGACCGCATTCTGGCTACTGTGCTGTTTACCGACATCGTGGGCTCGACGGACCTGGCGGCCAGGCTGGGTGATCATCGCTGGCTCGACCTCAGGGCCGCGCACGACGGACTGGTGCGGACACACCTCGAGCGGTACCGGGGGAAGGAGGTCGCCACGACGGGGGATGGATTTCTAGCGACCTTCGACGGACCGGCTCGGGCGGTACGGTGCGCTTCGGAGATCGCAATCGCGGTCCGATCGCTGGGAATCGAAATCCGGGCCGGATTGCACAGCGGCGAGGTCGATATCCAAGACGGACGGATCGCAGGGATAGCCGTCCACATCGCTGCGCGCGTCATGGCACTCGCCCCGGTCGGCCGGGTGCTGGTGTCGGGGACCGTGAAGGACCTGGTGGTCGGTTCGGCCATCGAGTTCGCCGACCGCGGGTCGCACTCACTCAGGGGCATCCCCGGCGAGTGGCGCCTCTTCGAAGTCGCCGGGCTTCCCTGATCGGCGGAAGCTACAACCGCAGCAGCGATTCTGCCTCGTCGGCGGCACGTGGTCGATGGGTGGCCTCCCATGCCAGCACCTCCGCGAACCGGCGTGCAGCTGCTCGGTATTGGGGGCGTTCAAGAATCTCTGTGACGGCTGCTGCGATCTGCGCCGGTGTCGACTTCTTGCTGAGCCGTATGCCCGCTCCGAGCCGCAGTACCCGCACGGTGTTGTCTTTCTGATCGCGACCCATCGGAATGCAGATCAGTGGCACGCCAGCAGCCAGCGACTTCAGCACAGTGCCATGCCCCGCGTGGGTCACCACGACGGAGGCGTCGCGCAGTACCCGAGCGTGCGGGGCAGTCCGGAGCACCTCGACATTCGGACCAGCCTGGATCGCGGCCGGATCAACCGCACGGCCAGTCGTCAGCACGGCACGCACCGGCAGCTGGCGTAAAGCCTCGGCTATCCGTCCGAGCAGATCGATTTGATCTTGATAAATCGAGCTCGTCGCGACCAGGACTAGTGGCTCACTGCCTTGGCGCTGCCATTTCACATCGGCTGCCCAAGCGGGATCGTCGAGCTGCGGCCCGACGTAGCGAACGTTCTCCGGAAGGTGCGGTGCAGTGAAGTCGAAGGATGGGCTGGTCATGACGAGTACCCGGCTGCACCGGTCGAAAACCTCGAACACGTTGTCGAGTGGGATTAGTTCGTAGCGTTCGACCACGGCGTTCAGGCGCGGCAGGGTTGGCCTCAGGAGCCACGACGCCGTCATCGGGACAACTTTGTCTCTCGCTTTGCCGAGAAGGCTTTGGCCTGGTGACCAACCCGTGCCGAGCAGTGGCAGCCCAGGCGTGGGGCGCACGTACGTCTGCGCGACCAGAGCTGCTGTGGGGCGCCTGGTCGCCTGGGCTCCGATCAGTATTCCGGGCAACCCGTCGGCCAGGATGGCATCGACGGGAGACTCGCGGACGGTGGAGACGACATCGCGAGCGAATCGACTGGTCATGGTCTTGCCGGCGTAGCCCTTCGCAGACCGGAACGCCCGGTACGGGTTTCCGCCCTCCAGCGCAGCGATCAGCGTTGTCTGCTCCGTGACGGAAGTGAAGTGAGGTGCTTCACGCCAGGGAGAGAAGGCGCAACCAGCGGACTTGGCGGCGGGTTCGATTGTCGGGTCGGCTAGTACGCGTACGTGATGTCCACGTTGCACGAGTTCGGCACCCAGGCTGAGTGCCGGCGGCGCAGTGCCCCCTGCGTCGATGACGGCCAGCAGGAAGCGACCGGGAGGCCGGCCGCCGCGGCTGTTCATGCCGCGGGGGCTCGCCAGTTCGAGCCATGCAGCGCAGCTTCGTTCGGGGCCACCATCAGGTCGGATGACAGCGCCACGATACGGCCGCGGATGGCCCACATAGCTCAGACGCCAAAATGCGCCGCGAGTACCGACCGGTACCGCTCGCTGATCTCCTCGGCTGCTCGCTGGTCAGCAGCTGTCGCCTCATGCCGGCTCAGAACGGGCACCGGCCAGTTCGGAAGAGCCCCCGTCAACGCCCAGGCGGCCTGTCGTGCGGCGCCAACAGCCACACTCTCGAAGGTCTCAGTAACGACCACGGGCAGTCCGAAAACCGATGTCGCGATTCGGCGCACGGCTTCGGACTGAGATGCCCCGCCGGTCAAAGTGATCGACGAGATTTGACCTGTCTGGTCCCGCAGCACCTCGACACCGTAAGCGAGGCTCCACAACACGCCCTCGATCGTGGCGCGCGCAATGTTTGCCGGAGTCATGTTCGCCAGCGTCAGCCCGATGAGCTGGCCGCGCGCGTCGGGCAATGGCGGTGTCCGCTCACCCTCCAGGTACGGCACAAAGGTGACTCCCTGGCTACCAGGCTCGGCGCTCAGGGCAAGCTGGCTCAGTTCGTCCAGCGTGACACCCAGGACCTCCGCGCTCGCGACCAGGTTCCGGGCGCCATTCAGCGTGCACACCAACGGAAGGAACTCACCGGTGGCATCAGCGAAGCCAGCGACGGTGCCGGTCGGCTCATGTGTTTGCTGGTGGCTCTTGGTGAAGGCCGTTCCACTAGTGCCCACTGAGATGACAGCGGAGCCGGCCGTTACGCCGAGACCCAACCCGCCCGCCATATTGTCTCCGGTGCCCGGTGCGATGGCGATTCCGCTTGGGGTAGTCCCGATCACCTCGTTCGGAGCGGCGACTCTGGGCAGCTCAAGATAATGACCTAAGGCAAGCTGGACCAGGTCGTTGCGGTAGCGGTTGGCTGTTGCGTCGAAGTAGCAGGTGCCGGACGCATCTCCGCGGTCTGTGGTTGGAGCAAAACTCCGATCTCCGATCTGCCAGCTCAACCAGTCATGCGGGAGGACCACTGCGGCGGTCTTGGCGGCGTTCTCGGGCTCGGCGCGGGCCAGCCACCTGATCTTTGAGACGGTCATCGAGGCAACCGGGACAGAGCCCACCGCGTCAGCCCATACCGTTGGACCGCCAAGCTCGACGATAAGGTCTTCGGCGTCCAGGGCCGATCTGTTGTCGTTCCACAGCAGGGCATCGCGAACCAGTTCACCATCCTCGTCGAGGGTCACCATGCCGTGTTGCTGGCCGCCGACGGCGAGCGCAGACACGCCATCGAGGAGGGCCGGATCGGCTGTCGCCTCCTGGTATGCCGCTAGCCAGGCGGCGGCCGAAACCTCAGTGCCTGGGGGGTGTGAGGCCCGTCCGCTGCGTACGACTGAGCCAGTCTCGGCATCGCAGACCACGATCTTGACTGACTGGGTCGAGGAGTCCACTCCGGCGACAAGTGTCATGAGGTCCCTCCGATGGTGATGGTGATGCCGCGTTCCACGAATGGCTGCAATGCGGCCTGGCTGGGAGTGCCGGCGACGGCTATGGAGTCGATCTGCTCGAGTGAGGCGAACTGTACGAAGGCGGAGCTGCCGAAGCTGTTGCCATCAGCGAGCACGATCACCCGCTCGCCTGAGGCGACCTCTACCTGCGACACAGCAGCTGCAGCCGGAGTCGACTGGGTCAGCCCACGCTCGACGCTGATTCCCGCCGGACACACCACGCTCACATCTACGTGTAGCCGCTCCATCTCGTGAACCGCCCAGTCGCCCTCTTGTGCCCGAGTGACCGGCGACACGGTTCCACCAATGTTGTAGACCTCGAGCCGGCCGACCCGCGACAGCACGATGGCGGCGTCGAGGGAGTTTGTGACGACCGTGAGTCCGCGTGTCTCGGGCGGGGAGCCGACGATGATGTGGGCAAGCGCGAGTGACAGATTGCCAGTGCCGATCAGGATGGTGCCGCGTCGCGGAAGCTCTTTCCAGACCCGACCGGCCAACTCGATGTCATCCTGGGCTGTCGGGCGGTGGCTGTTGCGGAGGGCCACTGGACTGGTGACGATGCGCACCGCCCCGCCGTGGACGCGTTGCAGCTTGCCGGCGTTCTCCATGGCACGCAGGTCGCGACGGATTGTCTCCTGCGCAACGCCCAGTCGACTTGCGATGTCGACGACGTCAACGCGCCCTTCGGCAGCCAACAGGTCAGTGATCGCCTGAAATCGAGCCGCCGCCTGTGCTTGCTGGACGGTCATGATGCCCTTTCGCCCGTCGCCGGTCATCAATGTGAAAATGGTGCCAGAAAGGCAGCCATGACCATGTATCCGCCCGAGCGGCAGCGGGCGATCACCGAGTTGCTGATCGAGCAGGACGGTCGACGCGCTAGCGTCACGCAGATCAGTGAGCAGCTCAAAGTCACCACCGAGACTGTGCGACGTGATCTTGACGTGCTGGAGCGGCGCGGTGTGCTCCGCAGGATCCGGGGTGGCGCTGAACTGATGGATTCCACTCCGTTCGAGCAGGCGCTCGCTGCCCGGCACGCGGAGCAGTTCGAGGACAAGCTGGTGATCGCGCGTCGAGTGGCCGAGGAGCTTCCGCAAGACGGCGTCGTGGTGCTCGACTCCGGTTCACTCACGTTTTTCTGCGCACAGGCGATGCCGAAGGACACAGCCCTCGCGGTGGTGACCAACAACCTTCCTGCGGCTCAGTATTTGGCCGATTACGAAAACCTGCGCGTCTTCACGCTCCCAGGGACGATCAGGGGATTGACCTCGGCCGCGGTTGATGCCTGGACCACCCGGCGGCTCAGCAGTCTGACCGTTGATCTGGCGATCATCGGCGTCAACGGGATGACGCCGACGCACGGCCTGACGACGACGAACCCAGAAGAGGCGGCCACCAAGCGAGCCATGCTGCTCTCCGCCCGACGGCGGGTGGTACCGGTGATCTCCTCCAGAATCGGCCGAAACTCCTTTTGCACCTTCGCCGCCGTCAATGAGGTGGATCTGGTGATCACTGACGGAGCGGCGAACACCGAGGTGGTGAGTGAGTTGGCGGCAGCTGGCCCAGAGGTCGTCGTCGCGGAGTAGCCAGTTCGGCGTCGGTGCTAGGGCTTTGCGTCGGATTGCGAATCCCGACAGGATTGGCGAGTGGCAGAGCAGGGACGGTCGGATCATTCGCGACGCAGGGCGTCAGGGCGCGCCGGAGTCCCGCAGCCAAAGGCCAAAGGCGATCGGCAGCCCCGGGGCGGTTCGGAAGACCCAGAGGCTACATTGCGTCGTCGAGGTGATCGACAACGCCGGGAAGTCTCTGAACGTATGCGGCCGGCGGAGAGTGCGCGACCGGGTCTGGCGCGTCGCAGAAACGAACCACCTATTCCCGAGGGTGTCGACTCGCGTTCCCTGCATGTGGCGGTCCGGGCCGAGCTGCGCGGCCTGCCCAAGGAGCTCGCCGAGATCGTCGCAGCGCACTTGGTGGTGGCCGGACAGCTCGTCGACTATGACCCAGAGTTGGCCTACGCCCACGCTGAGGCCGCTCGCCGCCGCGCGGCCCGGCTGCCGATCGTCCGCGAGGCGGCAGCGGAGACGGCCTACGCCGCTGGTCTGTACGAGGTTGCATTGACCGAATTCCGAGCGTTGCGGCGGATGACCGGAACGCCTGACTATCTACCGGTGATGGCTGACTGCGAGCGCGCTCTAGGTCGCCCGCACAACGCTCTGAAGCTGGCGCGGGAGGCCGATCGGGCCGGACTGGACCCGGCGCTGCGAATCGAAATGATCATCGTTGAGGCGGGTGCCCGCCGCGATCTAGGCCAAGATCCGGAGTCGCGGCGGATATTGGAGCGGGCTGTCGCGCAGGCACGACCTGACGACATTGCTCCAGCTGCCGTGGCCAGACTGCGCTACGCGTACGCCGATGCGCTGCTCGCGGACGGCCAGCAGGCCGAGGCGCGTCACTGGTTCGTCTCCGCTGTGAAGCTTGATCATGATCAGCAGACTGATGCACAGCAACGAATCGACGAGCTCGATGGGTTCTTGATCGACTACGACGAGGGCGACGAGGACGACAGCCAGCCATCGCATGAGCCGGGGCGGGACGTTCTGCCATGAGTGCACCAGCGGCGGTCATCGATGCCTATGACGCAGTGTTGTTCGATCTCGATGGCGTCATCTATCTGGGTCCGGTCGCGGTGCGCGGCGCCGCTGAAGGCATCGCGCAGCTCCATGATCGTGGTACCAAGATCGGTTTCGTCACCAACAACGCTGCACGCCCGCCGGCTGCAGTCGCCGACCACCTGGTCGAGTTGGGCATCCCGGCGGCTGCGGCGGATATTGTCACCTCCGCCCAGGCCGCTGCACATCTACTGGTCAACCGCTTCGGCGTCGGTGCCAGAATCCTCGCCGTCGGGGGCGACGGCGTCATTGCGGCTCTGAGCGAAGCAGGTCTGGTAGGAGTGCATTCGGCCGATGACCAGCCGGTCGCGGTAATTCAGGGTTATGGCTTCAACCTGACTTGGCAGGAGCTCAACGAAGCCGCGATCGCCATCCAGCGCGGCGCGCACTGGGTCGCGACGAACATTGATCCGACGCGGCCGACGAATCGCGGCCTCGTTCCGGGGAACGGGGCTGCGGTCGCCGCAGTGAAGATGGCGGTGCGGGCCGAGCCAGAGGTGGCCGGCAAACCCTATCGGCCGTTGCTGGACGACACGGTTGGCCGGCTCGGTGCGCACCACCCGTTGTTCGTGGGAGACCGGCTCGACACCGACATTGCCGGAGCGGTCAACGCAGGTCTGGACAGCATGTTCGTGCTTTCAGGGTCTCATCAGGCTCAAGACCTGCTCGCGGCCGCGCCCGGAGAACGACCGACCTACCTGGGTGAGGATCTCCGGGCGCTTTTGCGTCCAGGTCTCACGGTCACCGCGAACCTGGGTGAGTTCCGCTGCGGTCCGGCGACGGCGTCGGTTGTGGATGGTCAGCTGATGGTCTGCAACAACCGCTCCAGCGGCACCGAGGCGATGTGGGCGGCGGCGCACGCAACCTGGTGGGCCGTTGATCATGGATTGGCACTCGACTGGCGCGCTGCGCTGGAACAGCTGCGGTAACGTAACCACTGCGGCGCTCCCGTGCCCACTCGTCGGCAATCAGCGCCTACCCTGAGGCGGCAGAAAGGCGTCAAGCGTGGCCGAGGCATTACAGGCCTACATCAACATGGTGACCGGTGTGACCAAGAACACCCAGGCGAAGGCCGCAGGCACCGCCCGGGCGCTGCTGAAGCAAGCCCGTCTGGAAGACGTTGCGACCGAAACCAGCGAGCGAGTCACCAAGCTCGCCGAAGAGATCATGAATGCCAGTCGCATCAATCGGGATCTGTTGCAGCACTTTGTGACATCAGAAGTCGACAAGGCGGTGGCGCGGCTCGGCTTCGCGCGAGCTGATGAGGTGCAAGCGCTCCGAGATGAGGTTGCTGGCTTACGGGCCCAGCTCAGCGAGGCGATGACGCGGACGGCGAAGAGGGCCCCAGCGAAGAAAGCTGCCGCGTCCATGAATCCCACCAGCAAGGCTACGACGAGGCCTCCGGGTCGAAAGCCGCCGCGCAAGACAGCGGCAAGCGCGGAGAGCACCTCGCCCTCAGGCGAGGAATGACTGAGCCGGACCAGGGGCAGCTCGACGACGTGGAGCCAGACTCCAGGATCAGCCCGCCGCAGACTGGACACGACGAGATCGACGGTGCGCTGAGCGACGTGGCCGATCTGCCCTCGGCTCCGCTTGCCGATCACTATGATCGGCTCGCGAAGGCCCACGAGGTATTGGATGAGGCACTGCACCGACCCGGTGACCAAACTCACGATGCGGAGTCCGGCTGAACCGTGACTGAGCGCCTGGATCGCGAGCTGGTCAGGCGCGGATTGGCCCGGTCGCGTAGCCATGCCCAAGCCATGATCAACGCCGGTCAGGTCAGCGTCGATGGCTCGGTTGTCGCGCGGGCTGGGGAACAGGTGGCTACATCTGCCGCCATCGACGCTCCGCATGATCACTATGTCTCGCGAGGCTCCCACAAGCTCATCGGTGCGCTGGACGACCTGCAGCTCAGCGTGTCTGGACGGGCTCTCGACGCGGGCGCTTCGACGGGAGGCTTCACTCAGGTTCTGCTGGCTCGCGGCTGCAACGAGGTGATCGCTGTGGATGTCGGCAGCGGCCAATTGGCAGCTGTACTGCGCGCGGACCCTCGAGTCCGGCTGCAGGAACGAACCAATCTCCGGGATTTGCGATTGGAGCATGTCGGAGGCGTTGCCGTTGATCTAGTTGTCGCAGACGTCTCTTTCATCTCATTGAAGTTGCTGGTGCACCCGCTGGTCTCGGTGACCCGGGATGACGGCTGGGTCCTGCTGCTGGTCAAGCCACAGTACGAGGTAGGGCGGGAGCTGTTGGGCAAAGGTGGGGTGGT
>JAJTCL010000102.1 GCA_021323255.1 Propionibacteriaceae bacterium
GGATTGGGGCCTGCTGACCGCGACACCCGTCCTTTACATGGTGCCGACGGTGCTCCTCTCCCTCTTTGTACGGCGCTACCTGTTGCGGGCCCACCGTGTCAGGAGCGCTGAAGGGCTAGTGGCCGTACAGCGTCAGCTGCCGCCACGGCCCGGTGAGGAGAAATGATCATGGCCAAGAAACCAACCACAGCAATTCGCATCGGCCTCTGGGCCCTGCCGCTTTACGGGGCCCTGACCGCGTGGGCCACCCTCGAAAGCCCCGACCCGTCGACGGACCCGGAGGGATGGGCGCGCTTCGTCAGCACCGACTCCTACCTGGTGAGTCATCTGATCGGTAGCACAGGCGGGACGATTCTGGCCATCTTGGGCACGATTGCCCTCGGCGCCTATCTGGCCGGCGGTCGCTCCGCCAGGCTGGGGGTAGCCGCGATGGTCATTGCGGTTGCCGGTCACGCTGTCCTTCTCGTGCCGGCGACAATATCGACCTTCGCCACCCCCGCCATCGGCCGGGCATACCTCGCCGGATTCACCGACGTCATGCAGATCACCTTCCCGGAGGCCGCGAATGCCATGTTCCTGCTCGGCCTGCTGCTCGCCCTAGTGGGCAACATCCTCCTGGGAGTGGCCATGTGGCGGTCCGGCCTACTACCGGTGTGGGTGGGTGTTGTGTGGGCGATCTCGGCCCTTGTGTTCTATGTCCTCGGTGTGGTGCTTGGTCTGATTACCACCGGCGCAAGCCTGCCGACTCAGCCTGTAGGCGCCCTGTTGATCGTGGTCAGCGGCGCTTGGACCGCATGGGTCGCTCAACACCCAAGACCGGATCCGAGTCCCTCCATGGGCGGATCGGCGGACCGTGACGGATCGGTCCCGTACGCTGCCCCATAGCGACCAGGACGTCAGCGGGCGGGAGCGCTTGCCGCTTCAGTCGGGAGGTTCTCGGGGAAGTGGCACGCGACATGATGCCCGGAAACTAGCTCCGCCAACGGCGGCTCCTGGGTCCGGCAGATCTCCTGCGCCTTCCAGCAGCGCGTGTGGAACCGGCAAGCGGGCGGCGGGTTGATCGGGCTGGGAACGTCACCGCTCAGCAAGATTCGCTCGCGGTCTTTGCGGCGTCGGGTATCTGCCACGGGCACAGCGGACATCAGCGCGACTGTGTAGGGATGCATGGGGGCGCTGTACAGAGCGTCGGCATCGGCCAGCTCGACGATCTTGCCCAGATACATCACGGCCACCCGATCCGAGACGTAGCGCACCACCGACAGGTCGTGGGCGATGATCACATAGGTCAGGTCGAATTCCTCCTGCAGGTCCTCCAACAGGTTGAGGATCTGCGCCTGAATCGAGACGTCCAGGGCCGAGACCGGCTCATCGGCAATGATCAGCCGGGGGCGCAACGCGAGCGTTCGGGCAATGCCTATCCGCTGCCGCTGACCCCCGGAGAACTCATGCGGATAGCGGTTGTAGTGCTCCGGATTCAGTCCGACCGCGGCGAGCAGGTCTTGTACCGCCTTCTTGATTCCACCGGGCGGCGATACGCCCTGGATGCGGAACGGGGCGCCCACGATCTTCCCGACGGGGTGCCGTGGGTTCAGCGATGAGTAGGGGTCTTGGAAGATCATTTGCATGTCGCGGCGCAACGGGCGCAACTGCGTATCTTTCAGATGCGTGATGTCGCGGCCCTCGAAGGTGATCTTTCCCGCTGTCGGCTCGAGGAGACGGGTCAACAGGCGGGCCGTGGTGCTCTTGCCGCATCCTGACTCGCCGACAATCGAGAACGTCTCCCTCCGCCTGACTGCGAAGTTCAACCCGTCCACAGCCTGAACGGCCCCTACCTGCCGGCGCAAGATCCCAGCCCGGATCGGAAAGTGCTTGATCAGCCCGTCGACAATGATCAGGTCGGAGTCGGGCTCGGCATCGGCGGCCGTAGGCTCTGGGGCGGGTGCGGTCAAAGCTTCGGCACAATCTCTTGCTGCCAGATCTCCTCGCGGTCGGTCTGGGACAGATGGCAGGCCACGGTGTGGCCGGGTTCCACGGGAGTCAGCTCGGGCCGCACTTCCTCGCTGCGGCCTTCGTTCCGGGTGGCGTAGTCACAGCGAGGATGGAAAGGGCAGCCGGGCGGCACATTGATCAAGCTGGGCGGTGTGCCCTGAATCGCGAGCAGCCGCTCAGTCTGGGTCCGGTCGAAGCGTGGTATTGACCCGAGCAAGCCCCAGGTGTAGGGGTGGGCTGGCCGATTGAACAACAGATCGGCGCTGCCATACTCCACCGCACGGCCGGCGTACATTACCAGCACATCGTCGGCCAGCTCAGCAACAACGCCGAGGTCGTGAGTGATCAACACGACGGCGGAATTGAATTCGCTCTGCAGGTCGCGGATCAGGTCGAGGATCTGCGCCTGCACCGTGACGTCCAGCGCTGTAGTCGGTTCGTCAGCGATGAGCAACTCGGGATCACACGACAGGGCCATAGCGATCATGGCCCGCTGCCGCATCCCGCCGGAGAACTGGTGCGGGTACGCGTCGACGCGGCGGCTTGGCTCGGGGATCCCCACCCTGCCGAGCATGTCGATGGCGTGCTGACGCGCCACCTTCTTGTTCACCGGATTGTGGATTCGGTACGCCTCGATGATCTGGTGACCAACCGTGTAGTAAGGGTTCATCGCCGAGAGCGGATCCTGAAAGATCATGGCCATCCGCTTTCCGCGCAGACCACGAACGTACTCCGGAGTCTTGCCCAACAGCTCATCCCCCTCAAGGTAGATCTCACCACTCAGCTGAGCGCCGGGCCGCTTCTGCTCCGAGGCCGGCCGGGTATGCAGACCCATGATCGCCAGGCTGGTGACGCTCTTGCCGGACCCGGACTCCCCCACGATGCCGAGGGTTCGACCGCGGTCGAGGGCAAAGCTCAGCCCGTCCACCGATTTCACCAACCCGTCGTCGGTCGGGAAATGCACCCGAAGATCAACAACTTCCAGGAAGGGCTCTTTGTCCGGCTGCCCGGGATGCCGGGTGACAAGATCACGCAATGCCGAGGTCGTCATTCACACACCTCGCCGGTGGGGCCGGAGGTCGCTGCACTCCCGCGTTTTCATTCGAGCCGTACCCGGGGATCGATGACGCCGTAAAGAAGATCAACGATCAAGTTGGCGATAATCACAAAGAAGCCGGCGACGAGGGTGACGCCGAGGATCTTTGGCAAGTCGCCCTGCACAATGGCGTCATAACCGTATTTGCCGAGACCGTTGAGCGAGAACGTCTTCTCGGTGAGCACCGCACCACCGAGCAGCAGCCCTACGTCGAGGCCGAAGATCGTAACCACCGGGGTCAGGGCACCCCGCAGCGCGTGTTTCAGGATGACCTTCCGCTCCGCGAGCCCCTTGGCCCGCGCCGTGCGGATGTAGTCCTCGCTCATGGTCTCCAACATGCCGGCCCGGGTCAGCCGAGCGTACTGGGCGGCGAACAGGAAGGAGAGGGTGATCCAGGGCAGCAGCAGGGAGTACGCCCAGAGCGCCGGATTCTCAGAGAACGGAACGAACTGGCCACCGGGTGCGGTGATACCAAGCCGATAGCTGAAAAATGCCAGCGCCACCAGCCCGGTGAAGAAGATCGGCAGCGATACCCCGGCCAGCGCAACGCCCATCGCTCCCCGATCGAATACCGTTCCGCGCCGTAAAGCCGAAATCACCCCTACGGTGACACCAGCGATCAGCCAGATCAGCGACGCCCCGACCACCAGGGAGATGGTCACTGGGGCGCGATCGAGCAACTCAGGCCACACGGCCTGCCGGGTGATGAAGGAGTATCCGAAGCAGGGAGCAGGACATGTTTCCACCCCTGCGCCGTAGTCGTATTCGGCGCCGGTGAAGACCCCCTTGATCCAGTTCCAATACTGAACTGGCACCGGATCCAAGAGACCGAGCCGTTCTGCAGTCAGATGGACCGTCTCTGGGGTAGCGGCCCGCCCCACGTAACGTGCCGCCAGCGTTTCCGGGCTAGCGCCGGCCAGTCGCGGTATCAGATAAAAGATGGAGAAGGTGACCATGCTGAGCACAATCAGCAGCAACACTGCCCACAGCAGCCGCCGCACGATGTAGGCGAACACGTCACCTCCTTAGCTGATCATGCGCGCTGAGCCTGTCGAAGCGGGCCCTTCGACAGGCTCAGGGCGCAATTGCCCGTATTGCTCCTCCTACTTCTGGGCACCTAGGCCGAGATAGTCGTACTCGCCGTACGCGTCGGTCACGAAGATGTTGGTGGCATTCTTCGATCGCACCAACAGTGTTTTGGAGTAAACCCCCGGGTAGATAACGGCTTCCTCCATGACCCTCTTGTCAATCTCGCCCCACATCTGATTGCGCCTGTCGGTGTCGAGTTCGGTCAGGGCTGTGTCGAGCATCTGATCCACCTCGGGGATGCGGACACTGGTATTGGAGGAACCGCCAGCCGGGCGAATAACCCGCGAGTCGACGATCTGAGACAGGAAGCCGAAGCCATCAGGCCAGTCCGCGGCCCATCCATTCAGCGCCAGACCCAGCTTGTTCTTCACCACATACGGCGGGTTGCCGGCGTAGCTGGAGAAATAATCGCCCTGCGGGTAGGGCTTCAGCGCGAGCTTGATGCCGACGCGCGACAGAGCCTGCTGGAACGCCTCGGCAGTCGCCTTCTCCTTTGGCCGCTCTGCGCGGTAGGCGATGTTGGTCTCAAAGCCGTTTGGCTGCCCGCAGGCCTCCAGTGACTTCTTCGCCGCTTCGACATCACCCTTGTTGTCAGGGCCGGCCGGGTACAGATCGAAAGCCGTATGGCCGGGAATGTTCGGCGGCAGGATCGTCGTTGCCAGATCTCCACCTGCAAACTGGCCACCGTATGCAGTCTGGTACCCGGTGTGATCCATGGCGTACATGATCGCCTTGCGGCATTCGATGTTGTTGAGCGGAGCCACGGTCGGGTTGATCGAGGTGTACCAGTTCCGCGCGGCGAGCGGGTTGTCCGCGTTCTCCTTGAGCGTCGGATCCTGTAGAACCCGGCTCTGCGCGGCAGGTTGGACACCAAGGGCCGTGACAGCGACGTCGAGGTCGCCGCTGATCAGCCGGTTGTCGATATCGTCGGGGTTGACATTGAGGGTGACCTCGATGCGATCGGGGAGTGCCTTGCGGTTGGGGTCGGTTGCAGGATCCCATTGATCGTTGCGGACCAAGTTGAAGCTCTTGCCGGGTTGCAGGTTTTCAAACTTGTATGGACCGGTGGAGACGATCGTGTTCCGGTACTTGGCGCCAGTGTCCTTGTCCTGGGGGACCGGCATCGTGTTGGGTTGCTGGGCAAGGTAGTCGAAGGCTGCAAACGGCTTTTTGGTGTGGAAGACAATCGTGTACTTATCGGGCGTCTCAATAGCTGAGTCGGTGTTCATGTTCGGTGTCTTGTACGGACCCTTGTATCCGCTCGGCAGGTCGAGTTGACCCTCCCAGTACGCCGGTCCGTTGGGGAAGGTTTGCTTGTCGGTCGAACGCAGCACCGCGTATTTCACGTCGGCCGAGGTGACCTCGGTACCGTCGTCGAACTTGACGCCCTGACGCAGTTTGTAGGTCCAGGTCTTGGCGTCGCTGCTTGCCTGGCCAGGGCCTTCGGCGAGATCAGGCACCAGCTGATTGCCCTCTTTGCCAGGAGCGGATTTGAACATCATCAGCGAGCGGCCGTAGAGCCGCGAGAAATTCCACGAGTAGGCGTAATAGGTCTCGCCAGGGTCAAGGGTGTCCCAGTCACCCTCGTTTGCAAACTTCAGAGTGCCACCTTTCTTGTCAGAGGGATTGACAACAGTGGTGGATCCAGCGTTAAAGCCGCTCGCGCCGGCCTGGGTAGTAGGCCCTTGCTCGCCACCGGGGCCGCCCCCGCCGCAGGCAGCCAGCAGCAGTGCAGCTGAAATGCCCACGGCGGCCAGGCCTCTGGCTCGCCAGGATCTGGATTGGTTCATTCCTGAATCCCTTTCTTAGTTGTCGGGGTCACCCCGATTGGTGATTCCTATCGATTGGCTCGTGGATCGAAGGCGTCACGCAGCCCGTCGCCGAACAAATTGAAGGCCAACACCGTGACGAAGATCGCCATGCCAGGCCAGAACATGAAGTGCGGCTGTGTGTAGTAGACGACGGCGTCGGACAACATTCCGCCCCAGCTCGGGGTGGGTGGGCGGATACCGACGCCCAGATAGGACAAAGCCGCCTCGAAGAGAATGTTGGTGGGGATCAGCAGCGTCGAGTAGACCAGGATCGGCGCTATCAGGTTGGGCAACATCTCTGTCCGCAGGATGTAGCCGCGGCGGGCACCAATACTTCGGGCCGATTCGACAAACTCCCGTTCTCGGAGCGTGAGCGTCTGGCCCCGGATGATCCGCCCGATGTAAGGCCAGCTAAAGAATCCGATGATGAAGATCAGCAACGCGATCCGCAGCTGGTTGCCCTCGAGACCGAACGCCTGGTCCGGGAAGACGCCGGCCAGAGCCATCGCGAAGACCAGCAGCGGGAAGGCCAGAAACATATCCATCAGGCGGCTGGTGAAGGTGTCCACCCAGCCGCCGAGAAAACCGGAGATGATCCCGAGCGTGGTTCCGATAGCCACCGACAACAGGGTGGCCAGAAGGGCGATCAACAGCGAGATCCGGCTGCCGTACACGATTCGGCTGAAGATGTCGCGGCCATTCACCGGCTCGATGCCCATCAAATGATCCCAGCTCATTCCCCCGAAGCGACCGATCGGTGTCAGCGTGCCGCCCGCTGTGTCGATCAGCTCCTGGTGAAATTCGTTCGGCGGATCGCCGAGGAGCCGTACGATCAGTGGCGCGAATATGGCTACCAGGATGAGAAAAATCAAGAAGACGCCAGCGGCAAGGGCGACCTTGTCCCTTTTGAGCCGCATCCAGGCGATCTGCCCGAGGGAGCGGCCCTCCGCCGGCGCGGCGCCAACCAGCACAGCCTCCGGTGCAGCGGTCTCAGCCCCAGTGCCGACCTCCGGCGGTAGCGTCAACTTTTCGCCTCCTACCCAGGAGTAACGTAGCTCGAAAGACCAGCGGATGTCTCAATTCCTTGCTGGTTTGTGACCGCAGCGATACGCCACACGAGCACGATTCACCAAGAGGTCAGAGGCAACATCCGATTCGGCTCTTTCTGCGTTGCGGGTGACCACTTGTGCGGGAGGTCTCTTGTCCCACGCAGCTATTGATCTCCGAGTGCCTGACCTGGCCGGCCTGCACCAGCGGCGTAGCGAGAAGTGGTCAGTCCAGGAACCCGATGTTTTGGCATCAACTGTCGCCGAAATGGACTTCCCGCTGGCTTCCGAGGTCGTTGCAGCGCTGCATGCGGCGGTTGACCGTCATGATCTTGGCTACACCCCGCCGGGGGTCACTCAGCTCCTTGCGGCATTCGCCGACTTTGCCCGACGCCGTCTGGGCTGGGGGGTGGACCAAGATCAGATCACGCTGGTGCCTGACGTCATGGCGGGGCTCATCGAGTTGTGCCGCGCGCTACTCGAACCAGGCCAGCAGGTGGCTTTCTTCACGCCGGCCTATCCCCCGTTTTTTCCCGAGCTGCCACAGGCGCGGGTAGAACTTGTGCTGCTCCCCCTGGCCACTGCCGGTGCAGTTGATCTTGAAGCACTGGAGGCGGCACTTGCCGGCGGCGTGCGCGCCCTGGTGCTGAACAATCCCCACAATCCGACCGGCCGGGTGATGACGCGTGCCAAGCTAGAGCAGATCGCCGACCTTTGCACCAGCTACGGCTGTTGGGTACTGGCTGATGAGATTCACGCTCCGCTGGTGCTCGCGGACGCGGCACATACACCGTGGTTGGAGGTTTCCCAGGCGGCTCGGGAGCGTGGCATAGCTCTCACCTCAGCGTCGAAGGCGTTCAATGTGGCAGGCCTGAAGGCAGCGATGATGATCACGGCGTCTGATCGGGCTCGGCAGGCGGTGCGACGGATGCCACCGCTGACGGATCGGGTCGGAATACTCGGTGTCATTGCAGCTGAAGCGGCTTTCAGCTATGGCGACAGCTGGCTCGACGCTGTCCGCGCTCAGCTCGCCGATAACCGCGAGCTCCTCGGCGAGCTGCTGACCACGGAGCTTCCCAAGATCACATGGGAACCGCCGCAGGCGTCCTACCTCGCCTGGCTGGACTGCCGCGCCCTGGCCCTCGGCGACAATCCCGCAGAAGCGTTCCTCACGCGCGGACGTGTCGCGCTCAGCCCTGGTCTGGACTACGGCCGCGAGGGCGCCGGCTTTGTTCGACTGAACTTCGGAACAAGCCCGGAGCACCTCACTGAGTCCGTACGGCGGATGACGCGGGCCATCTCCTAACCACTGACGCTGTCAGTCGTCGTCGTCATCATCATCATCCAACCCGACCAGCCACTCTTTAGCGTCGTGAACCTCGTCG
>JAJTCL010000103.1 GCA_021323255.1 Propionibacteriaceae bacterium
CTGCCTCGACCGTCTGGATCCGCGCAGTGCCGTCCACATGGGTGACTGCTTGCAGTCGCTCCTGCCAGTCGGGAGCGACATCGTGCACGAAGAGCATGTACGGGCTGGGAACCGGTCCGCGGGAGAAGATCGCAGCCGCTCGCTCGGTGAGCACCATGGGTGCCACCGGGCGAAACTGCTCCCGCCCCTTGATGTCGTTGAGCCGCTCAACATTGTCTGCGCGGGCTGGGTGAGCCAGCAGCGAGCGGTGACCAAGCGCCCGCGGCCCATACTCAGCCCGGCCCTGGAACCACGCGACGATTCCGTTCTCCGCGATGATCTCGGCAGCTACTGCCGAGATGTCAGCCGGACGTTCAAAGGGCACTCGAGCGGTGCGCAACGCACCTTCGATCTGATTGTCGCTCCACCCGCGTCCCAGGGCGGCCGTCGTCATTGGCGCCAGGTCGTCGCCGGCCTCTGCGGCGACGGTGAGCGCAGCACCCAAGGCGGTGCCCGAATCACCGGCCGCCGGCTGGACCCAGATTTGGCTGAACGGCCCCTCGTCGACTAGCCGCGTGTTGGCAACGCAGTTCAAGGCGACGCCACCCGCCAGAGCCAGCCGACTGCTTCCGGTGCGGCCATGCAGCCAGTCGCACAGCTTCAGCATGACCTCCTCGAGCACTGCCTGGATGCTGGCAGCCAGGTGGGCGTGGCTCTCAGCAAACCCTTCACCCGGCCGGCGCCGGGGAGCAAAACTCTCCCAATCCACCGGCTCGGTGTGGAAGCCGCCGTCGGGGGTCGGGTACACGAGCCGCCGAAAATGATCAAGGTGAACCGGCTTTCCGTACGAAGCCATCGCCATCACCTTGTACTCATCGCTTGATCGCTCGAAGCCAAGGTGGGCGGTCAGATCCTCGTACAACAAGCCGAGCGAGTGCGGCAGTGATTGGGCGCGAAGAATGTCCAGCTTGCGGTCCCGATACTCCCCCGCCAGCATGGACGTGGCTTCACCGCGGCCGTCGACCGCCAGCACCGCACAGTCGGCGAGCGAGCCGTCTGGTCCCCAAGGTGCCGCCAACGCGGCTGAGGCGGCGTGCGCCACGTGATGCCGGACGAAATGGAAGTTCTTGCCTGAGTACCCGGGCAAGACAGTCTGCAGGAACTGCGGCGCGCGTGTCGCGTATGTGGTCCGCAGGTCCTCCCACGCGGGGTCCAGCCCACCTGACGTCGGGTCGACCAGGGCTGGGTCGTAGGAGTAGGCGACGGCATCGAGATCTTCAGCAGTCAATCCACCTTCAGCCAGGCACCACCGGATTGCCTGCTCCGGCAGTTCCCAGGCCGAGAACGGGACCGGGCGCTTGCCGTGTTTGCGACGGCTGAAGCGTTCCTCCTCGGCAGCGGCGACCGTACACCCATCGACCACCAAGGCAGCAGCTGAGTCGTGGAAGACCGCATTGATGCCTAGGACCCGCATTGCGTTTCCCCCCGCATTCAACTGTTGGTCATCTCGGGTTACTGTCGGCGGTTACCCGGAGCACTCCAGAGCAAAACACCTATAGGTGATTTAGGTTTCAACCTCTGCTGTCAGTCTGATCTGCGAACCATGTGATGGTCTGCTTCAGACCTTCCTCAAACTGGACCAGTGGTCGCCAGTCGAGCCGCTGCACCGCGCGGCTGATATCGGGGCAGCGGCGCTGCGGGTCATCGACCACAGCCGGGATGTGGCTGATACCGGCTTCGGAGCCAATGATCTCGGCCACCAGGCCAGCTACCTGGGTAACGGTGAGCTCGACAGGATTACCGAGGTTGATCGGCCCGGACTCCGATGAGCGAGCCACGCTGAGCAGACCCGCAACTGTGTCACTGACAAAACAGATCGACCGCGTTTGGCGGCCACTGCCTGTGACGGTGCAGGGCTGATCAGCCAGCGCTTGAGTGATGAAGGCGGGGATCATCCGGCCGTCGTCAGGCTGCATGCGAGGACCGTAGGTGTTGAAGATCCGAGCGACTCCGACCGATGTCCCGCGTTTCCGGGCGTACGCAAAGGCCATAGCCTCCGCGAACCGCTTCCCCTCGTCGTACACGCTGCGTGGCCCGATGGGGTTGACGTGGCCGACGTAGTCCTCGGTCTGCGGGTGCACCGCCGGATCGCCGTACACCTCGCTCGTCGACGCCAGCACGAATCGCGCTCCGTACCGTTCGGCTAGCTGCAGTCCGTGCTCGGTTCCCAGTGAACCGGCTCGCAAGGTTTGGATCGGCAGGCGATAGTACGCCGCAGGCGAGGCTGGAGAGGCGAGGTGGAAGACCACATCCAGCGGCCCGAGGTCGGGCAGAGGGTCGGTCACGTCGTGGTCGACCAGCTCGAAGCCAGCAGCCTCGGTGAGGTGGGCGATGTTCTCCCACCGCCCGGTGCAGAAATTGTCGACACACACCACTGCCGTGCCGGCGTCGAGCAGCGCGTCACACAAATGGGATCCGATGAAACCGGCACCACCAAGTACAACCGCGCGATCAAAGTCTCGTGTTGCCCCGCTCACGTCTCGACTGCCTCCGTCAGCCGAGGGGTGCGCTCAATGCCTGGCCCACATCCTGGCGCCTGACGGTTTGCTGATAGACAGCGGCGGTGTCAGCAGCGACTCGGTTCCACGAGTAACAGCTGCGGACCCGCTCCAGGGCAGCTCGAGCGAACTCGGCGCGGCGGCTCGGTGACTCCAAGAGCGGGCCGACCGCCTCCGCTAGGGCGACCGGATCGCGCGGCCTCACCAGGGCACCAGTGACGGAGTCGACCACCGTGTCCAACATGCCACCGACGGCGCTGCCTACGACAGGTACGCCGCAAGCCATCGCCTCCAGCGGCACGATGCCGAACGGTTCGTACCACGGCGAGCAGACGACCAGATCCGCGGACCGCAACAGGGCCGGCATGTCCGCACGCGCGACCTGGCCAATCAGCCGAACCCGATCAGCTACTCCGAGCCGTTCGGCGACAGCAACCAGCCGATCATGTTCAGGCTCCGGAGTCGCGTTGCCACTGCCTGCCCCTCCAGCGATCAGCAACTCGGTCTCCGGTAGCCAAGTCAGAGCTTCGATGATGATCTCGTAGCCTTTGCGCGGCACCAGCCGGCCAACGCTCAGCAGCCGATACCGACAGATCCGCTCCGGTGCTGACTGGAAAGCATCCCTCCTCGGCCAGGGTGTGAAGTGCTCGAGATCAACCCCGCAGGGCACTACCGACACCTTGCTACTCGGCACCCCGAGAAGCGCAAGCTCTCTTGTCTCTTCAGTTGCGGTGGCGATGATACGGTCGGCCACTCCTGCCACAGCCACCTCAACTCGCATCCGGTTCAGTGGGCTAGTGTCCGCTGGACCCTGGTAGCGCCGCTTCACCGATCCGAGCGCATGGAAGGTCACCAACAAAGGGACATTGAGCCGCCTGGCGGCGCGGGCCGAAGCCCAAGCTGACATCCAGAAGTGGGCATGCACGACATCCGGCTGCTGGAATTTGAGCATCTCAGTGAGGTGGTCCGCGAAGGCGGCCATATGTGGCCACAGGTCATCCTTAGGTACCGGTGCAGTCGGTCCGGCAGGCACGTGTACCACCTCATAGCCCCCCGATGTGGTCATCCGCTCCGCCAGGTCCGCGTCATCACATCTGGTGTAGACCGAAACTGAATGCCCGAGCCGGACCAGCCCGGCCGCGAGCTCCGCGACATGGACGTTCTGCCCGCCGGCGTCGACCCCTCCAATCACAGCCAATGGGCTCGCGTGTTCAGAAACCAGTGCGATGCGCACAGCAGGTCCATCCTTCGGCAGTGGTGCTCACAGGCAGGTACCCGGCTCTTCTTCGACTAAACCCGAGGTGCTGTCATCCGGCGGTTACACCGCCGCCAAAATGACTAGCGGGCCGCACTTTCCGCTCAGCAACTCCGAGCAAGGATCGCTAGGACCGCCTTCTGGCGGCCCGGCGGTTGGCGTAGCGCCGAATCCTCTCGTGCGTGCCGCAGTCGTCCATGGTGCACCAACGTCGGCTCAGGTTCTTGGACTGATCAAGAAACAGCCACGGACAACCGGCACACTTCTTCAGCCGGGACAGCTGCAGACTGGTGAGCAGCTCGCTGGCCGCCACGGCGATCGGCCAGAGCATTGCGTCCAGCCGCGTGGTCTCCGGCCACGTCAACTCGTACGTCGCACCTTCCGACGCTAGCTCCGCGTAGGTCAGGGCGTCGGTCACAAACGGCCGCAAATCGGTCCAGTGCGTCGCAGGCGTTGATTCAATGTCTGCTGACTGGCCGCTGTTGACGGCTGCGATCTCGGTGAAGATCTCGATCAGGATGCAGCGCAGTTGGTGCGTTCGCTTGAGCGCGGCAGATCTGGCGCGGGGATGCTCCTCAGCTGCAGCCAGCAGCGCCTCAGCCTGTTGGGGACGCAGAATGCTGATGCGCGCCGACCATGCGAGGACCTCAGGGTACGTCCCAGCGTGGTCGTGGCGATTCGGGCCGTCAGGGTCGTCAACGGTATTGGCAAAGTCCGGGCTATACGCCCGCCGATAATGAACAGCTCACATGGGCTATGCTTCGCTTCAACCGTTGTTACCACCAAAACTCACTTTACCAGTTGCATACTTTCGGAAGCCATGGGTAGGTTTCCAGTATGAGTCATTTTGGTGGAAACACCTCCGCACCAGCTCTGGCGATGCCTGTCCTTTGTGTCGCCCAGTTTGTGGTGGTGCTCGACGCAACCATCGTCACCACTGCTCTGCCGGCGATCCGTCAGGCTCTTGGGTTCAGCGACGCCGGATTGCAGTGGGCGTTCACGGCGTACGCGCTGGTGTTCGGCGGACTGTTGATCTTCGGCGGCCGGGTGGCCGACGTGGCGGGTCGCCGCCGGACGTTCCTGATCGGCCTTGGCCTGTTTACGGCTGCCTCCGCGGGTTGCGCGTTGGCGTGGTCCCCGGCGGCACTCGTCGCTGCCCGGGTCCTCCAAGCTGCCGGCGCCGCTCTGCTCTCGCCTGCCGCCCTGGCCCTGCTCACTACGCTGAGCGAACCCGGCGAAGGGCGGCGGCGCGCGGTGGGCTGGTGGACCGCTGTCGCTGCCGGTGGAGGGGCCAGCGGCTGGATGCTGGGTGGGCTCATCACCGAATACCCGGGATGGCGCTGGATCTTCGCGGTGAATGTGCCCATTGGACTGGTTGCCCTGATGATGGCGCTGCGGGTGCTGCCCGCGGATCGGAAGACGGCGCGAGCCTCCGCGCTGGATCTCGGCGGTGCCTTGGCCGCGACCGCTGGCCTGGCACTGCTGGTCTACGGCCTGACCGGTGCGGGGGACCGAGGCCTGAGCCGGCTTTCGAGTTGGCTGCCGCTGCTGTTGGCGGCTGCGGCGTTTGTGATCTTCGTCCGTCATGAGGGACGAACTGCCGATCCCCTACTACCGATTGGGTTGCTGCGATCCCGGCCGGTCGCCGGCGCGAATCTGACTGCTCTCGCCATCACTGCGTCAACAACACCTGCGATGTACCTAACGGTCTTGTACGTCCAGGACGTCTTGAGCGTGCCGGCCGGACGGGCCTCGCTACTCTTCCCGGCCGTGAACCTCGCGGTCATCGCCGGCTCGCTGGCGGGCCCTCGGCTCCTTGCTCGACTGGGCGCTCGGCGTACGGCGTTGGCCGGGTTCACCGGCATTGCGATCGGAATCACGATCTTGGTGGTGTTGCCGCCGGGAGGCTTGCCCGTGGCTCAACTGCTGTCTGCCTTCGTACTGATCGGCGCCGGTCTGGGCGTCGCATCAGTCGCCTCGACCCAGACCGGAACTGAAGCCGCTGAACCGGCCTTGCGCGGCGTCGCTTCCGGCGTCCTCAACTCCGCCGCGCAAGTCGGCACGGCGGTCGGGGTCGCGCTTCTGGTGCCGCTTGCGGCCGCCACCGGACCGACTGTGATGGCGGGCTATCGCATCGGATTCCTGGGAGCCATCGCCGTCGCGCTGGCAGGTGCCCTCAGCAGCTTTCTGATACCCCTCAGGTTGCAGCCATCAGATGCCGCAATGCCCACCACAGCTGATTACTCACCTGCGGTCGGGGGTAGTAAGCGACGCAAGCAGACGAGCTCATGAAGGGAAACGATCATCACGACCACGCAAGAGAAAGTCGGCATACCTGGGGATAAAGCGGTGCGGCCCACCGAAATCCCGGCCCGCGGCTGGGTACAGGTAGCCAAGCGCGGCTGGAAGGAGGCCAAAGCCGATCAGGTCCCGCTGCTGGCCGCTGGGGTTGCCTTCTACGCGTTTCTGGCCATCTTTCCCGCGCTGATCGCAGTCGTCACCATCTACGGACTTTTCGCGGAACCGGCGACGATCGCGGACCAGCTGAACTCCATGGCCGCCACGCTGCCGGACGAAGCCCGGCAGATCATCACCGACCAGGTAGCAGCAATGAGCTCCCGACGCCAAGCCCTGGGCCTCGGCCTCATCATCTCGCTCTTGATCGCGCTATGGAGCGCTTCGGCTGGGATCAGCAACCTGCTGACTGCGGTCAATGTCGCCTACGACGAGGAGGAGAAACGCGGCTTCGTGAAGAAGCGGCTGATGGCCCTCGGGCTGACGCTCGCCGCCATCGTGTTCATGGTGATCATCATCGGTCTGGTCGCCGTACTGCCGCCACTGCTGCAAGCGGTATTTGGAAGTGGGGCGTTGAGCTGGTTGCTCCAGATCGTCGGCTGGCTGGTAATGATGGTGCTCGTGGCCATAGCGCTGGCGGTCATCTACCGTCTGGGTCCGGACCGCGATGCACCACGTATGCGGTGGGTATCTGTGGGCGCCGTGGTGGCGACGGTCATCTGGCTCATCGCCTCGATCGGGTTCTCGATTTACACAGCGACGTTCGGTAATTACGCCAAGACGTACGGGGTTTTCGCCGGAATCGTGGTGCTGCTGTTCTGGCTCTGGCTCACCATGTACGCGATCTTGCTGGGTGCAGAGATCAACGCCGAGGCAGAGCAGCAGACGTCCGCCGACACGACCAAAGGGCCGGAGGAACCGCTGGGCGAACGGGGGGCTGTGAAGGCGGACTCGGTTCCTTCTCCGGACCCCGAGGCGCCGCAGCAGGAACGTTGACATGGCAGTGCACCGTCGACTGAACTGCTCGCCCGAGCAAGTCTTCGCCGTGCTGGGCGACGGCTGGCTGTATCCCCTATGGGTCGTCGGAGCATCCCGCATGCGGGAAGTTGATGAGGGTTGGCCGGCGCCGGGCACCAAACTGCACCACTCATTCGGGACGTGGCCGCTGTTGATCGACGACACCACCGAGGTGCTGGATCTACAGCCAGATCGGCGACTTGTCTTGGAGGCTCGAGGCTGGCCGGTCGGCACCGCTCGGGTAGAGATCACCGTCGAGGCAGCCGGCGGCGGCTCCCTGGTCTCCATCGCAGAGGACGTCTCGGACGGCCCGGCGCGGCTGGTTCCTCAGCCGGTGCGCGTAGCGGGTATCGACGTACGCAATCGGGAGACGCTACGCCGGCTCGCTTACCTGGCCGAAGGTCGCGATTGACCCTGCTCCCGGGCTCCAGCGCGGGTGTCAGGATCCCACGCTGCGTGGGATGTTGACAGGTCGACGGCGCGGTGCGAGCTGGGCAGCTGCGAGCGCAGCCCGGGCCGCGTTCATGCCACAGGCACCGTGCACGCTGCCACCCGGATGCGCCGAGGCGGAGGCCAGGTAGAGCCCGCGGATCGGCGTACTGGCCCGGCCCAAGCCGGGAATGGGCCGGAAGATCAGCTGTTGGTCGAGTGCCGCAGTTCCCCCGTTGATGGAACCGCCGATCAAATTCGCGTCGCGTCGCTCCAACTCGCTTGGAGTCAGAACGCGACGCGCAATGATCCGCTGCGAGAAGCCAGGGGCATGCTGCTCGATGCGGTTCTGCATCCGATCGGCAAACTGCTCAGCCTCGTCAGCATCCCAGGTCCCGGTGAGATTCCCACCTGCATCATCGTGGACCCGTTGCGGTACATGGGTGTAGGCCCACAGGGACTCGGTGCCTGCCGGGGAGCGTGTCGGATCCGCCGTCGTCATCTGACCCATCAGCAGGAACGGGCGGTCGGGGATGCTGCCGCTGCTGAGCTGGGCGAAGGAGGTGACCAGTTCCTGGTAGGAGTCGCTGATGTGTACGGTCCCCGGCGGGTACGGCGGGGGCGTGCGCCACGGCACCGGGGCGCTGAGTACGTAATCGACCTTGACGGTCCCCGGATCCCGCCGAAACGCGGCCATCTTGTCCCGGACCCTCGCCGGTAGCTCATCGAATCCAACCAGCCGACCGTAAAGATGCTCGGCGGCGACATCGGCCAGCACCGCACGCCGGACGCTCACAAGTTGATCATGAACTCGTACGCCGACCGCGCGACCGTGCGCAATGGTGATC
>JAJTCL010000104.1 GCA_021323255.1 Propionibacteriaceae bacterium
ACTACTCCGACGAGCTCCGCGACAACCGCGTGCCGGGGGCGTGGAGCGGCGGGGTGGGGCCACCCTCCCCCTCGGCCATCGCCTCCATGACCTCGAGCAGCGCGTCGGCACCGGAATATCGGGGCTGCCAGCCCAGCTCAGCGCGAATACGGCTGGCATCCAGCGTCGGCAGCGACAAGAACAGCTTGAGCAGCGACTCATCCGACGGGATGAGTCGTAGCCGCCAGGCGCCTGCCATCGCGGCGGAGACGGCCTGCTTCGGCACCTTGACGGCCCGCGCTTTCAGCAGTTTGCCGAGTGCCTCCCCGTCGATGATTGGATCTGCAGCAACGTTGTAGGCACCGCGAGCATCACTCAACAGCGCCAGCCGGTAAGCCTCACCGGCGTCGTCGCCGTGTAGTGCCTGGAACCGTAACCCGGGAGGGAGCGGGACGACCGGCAGTCGGCCGGGGCGCAGCAATGCCCGCGGGACCAGCGGCCCGGCGAAAATCCGCCGTTGTTCGCTGGCCGAAGACCGCTTGAAGATAAAGCTGGTACGCATCCGCACCACCCGAATCTGCGGGTAGCGCAATTCATAGGCGTCGAGATAGCGCTCCAGGTAAGCCTTCTCCCGGCCGTAGGCGGCCGTAGGCATGCTGTGTGTCGGCCAGCTTTCATCCACGTGCTGACCGGGCCCAGCCGAATAAGCGGCCAGTGACGAGGCATAGACGACAGTCGCAACCCCCGCATCGGCCGCCGCCTGCAGAGCGTTGATGCTACCGAGCACGTTGATGTCCCAGGTCGTCAACGGCCGGTGCGTCGGCTGGAACGCCCAAGCGAGAAGGACGACCGCGTCCGCGCCCTGCAGGTGTTGCGCGACCTCTGGCGACCGGGCGTCCGCCGCTTCGAATCGAGTCTTCTCCGGCCGCCACGACGACGGAGTCCGCCGCGCCACCCCGACGATCTCGGTAACGGCGGGGTCTGCAGCGAGCGCTTCGACAACACTGGTCCCGACGTTTCCCGTGGCACCGACGACGACGACCTTCATGAACTTCCTCTCAGCGTCTTGGGGTTAATCCCTCTCAGAGCCCGAACTCAGGCCCGAAGTCGCCTTCCTCGAGGCGCGCTTTGAGAGTGCTGAGGAACCGAGCCGCCTCGGCGCCGTCGACCAGCCGGTGGTCATAAGACAGCGACAGGTACATCATGTCGCGGATGGCGATGACCTGACCGAGCCGCGGATCGGACATCACCACCGGCCGCTTGACCAGCGCGCCAGTGCCGAGAATCGCCACCTGCGGCTGGTTGATGATCGGTGTATCCAGCAAAGTGCCGGCCGAGCCGTAGTTGGTGATCGTGAAGGTGCCGCCGACCAGCTCGTCGGGTGTGACCTTGTTCTGCCGGGTACGTGCGGCCAAGTCGGCGATCCGCTTGGCCAACCCGCCAACGCTCAAATCACCCGCATCTTTGATCACCGGAACCAGCAGACCCTTCTCGGTGTCCACGGCAATGCCGAGATGCTCCGCCTCCGGGTAGGTGATGGACTTCTCCTCAGTGTCGATCGTCGCGTTCACCTTCGGATAGACCTTCAAGGCCTCGATCGCCGCCTTCGCGATGAACGGCAAGTAGGAAAGCGTCGCGCCCTCCCGCTTCTTGAAGTCGTCCTTGACTTTGCTGCGGATCTGGGAGATTGCGGTGAGATCCACCTCCACTGTTGCAGTGAGTTGAGCCGCAACCTGGAGGGATTCGACCATGCGCTTGGCAATCGTCTGGCGCAGTCGTGACATCTTCTCGGTGGTGCCGCGCAAGGTGCTGGCTGCCGCTGCTGCCGCAGGCGCTGCCGCTGCTGCCGGCTGGGCCGGCGCCTGCGCTGGTGCGGCGGCGGCTTGTTTAGCAGCTTCAGCTTCCTGCTTCGCGGCCTCGGCGGCGGCCAGTACGTCCTGCTTGCGGATCCGGCCACCTACGCCGGTCCCGTTGAGCGAGGCAAGCTCGACGCCGTGCTCCTTGGCAAGTTTGCGGACCAGAGGTGTCACGTAGCTGGCGTCAGAGTCACCTGCGACCGGTGTCGGTGTAGGGGCGGCCGCGGTCGCCGGTCCATGCTGTTCAGGCCGGGCGTCCTCTTTTGCGGTAGGTGCAACCTTGGGCTCCCGCTCCGGTTGTGGTCCAGGCTCGGGCTGAGGTGCCGGCTGGGCCTGCGGCTCTGGTTGGGCCTGCGGCTCTGGTTGCGGCTCGGGCTCCGGAGTTGGCTCAGGCTCGGCGGACGGCGGTGCCGCGGCCCCGGCCTCCCCGATGATCGCAAGGACTGCTCCAACTTCGACCGTTTCGTCTTCCTCCACGCGGATCTCCAGCAATGTGCCGGAGGTCGGTGAAGGGATTTCGGTGTCGACTTTGTCCGTTGATACCTCCAGCAGCGGCTCGTCAGCTGCGACCGAATCGCCGACCTGCTTGAGCCAGCGACTGACCGTTCCCTCGGTCACGCTTTCGCCCAGTTCGGGAAGGGTCACATCGGTGCCAGCTGCCGCACCGCCGGAGCTAGGGGCCGGCGCTGCCCCCGCCGTTTCGGCGTCAGCCTCTGGTTTCTCGGACTCCTGCGGAGCCTCCGCTTGCTGGGCCTCCTCCTGCGGGGCTTCCTGCTGCGGGGCTTCCGGCTGCGGGGCTTCCCGCTGAGGGGCTGCCTCCTGGGCCGGCGCCTCGGCAGCCTCTTCGGAAGGAGCCTCAGGTGCTGCCGCGGCTTGCCCATCGGCCTCATTCGGCTCGCCGATCACAGCGAGCACCGCGCCCACCTCGACCGTCTCGTCCTCCTGCGCCTTGATCTCCAACAGCACTCCAGAAGTGGGGGAGGGGATTTCGGTGTCTACCTTGTCTGTCGACACCTCCAGTAGCGGCTCATCGGCTTCGACGGTGTCACCGACCTGCTTGAGCCATCGGCTGACAGTTCCTTCGGTCACGCTTTCGCCGAGGGCGGGGAGGGTTACAGAGGTCGACATAGCTGTCAGGACTCCTTCATCGTGCTGGTGCTCAGTTACGGCCTAGGGTCACTAGTGCTGGCTCGGCGGAACTCGGTCGGGCCTCTTTTGGGTGCCGGTGGGCCACAGCCTAGCCTCAGCAGGTCGGCTTGGAGCCAGCGCGGTTCCCGGTCTGTGCAAGTTTCAGTTGGATGGGTTATCCGTGGGCGTGCAAGGGCTTGCCAGCAAGGGCAAGGTGCGCTTCGCCGAGTGCCTCGTTCTGCGTCGGATGTGCATGAATCAGGCCCGCGACATCAGTCGGAAACGCATCCCAATTGGTGATGAGCTGGGCCTCGCCGACCAGCTCACTGACACGGGCACCGATCATGTGGACGCCGACAACAGGCCCACTCGGCCGGCGTACCAGCTTCACAAATCCACGGGTCTTCAGGATCTGTGACTTGCCGTTGCCGGTCAGGTCATAGGTGATCGTCTCGGAGTCGCCGAAGCGTGTCCGTGCCTCATCTTCGTTCAGCCCTACGGACGCGATTTCGGGGTCGCAGTAGGTGACGCGAGGCACCTCCGCATCCACGATCGGTGTCGGAGCCTGCTCGAGGACGCCAGCCTGGTGGGCGAGCTCCTCGGCAACAAAGATGCCGTGCGCAAAGCCTCGATGCGCGAGTTGCAAGCCAGACACCACGTCGCCCACCGCGTACACCTGGGGGATGGAGGTCTGGAGTCGGTCGTTGACCCGGACGAACCCGCCATCCAGCTCCACGCCGGTCTCCTGATAGCCGAGGCCACTGGTCTGCGGCCCTCGGCCGACCGCAACCAGCAAGATCTCGGCCTCCAGTTGCTGCCCGTCTGCTAGCTCCATCCGTACGCCGGACTCAGCTGTCCGGCACCCCGACATGGCGGCCCCGGTGATCACGTTGATCGAGCGTTTGCGGAAGGCCCGTTCCAAAGCGGCGGAAATGCTGGAGTCCTCCCCGGAGACGAGTCGAGGAAGTGCTTCAACGATCGTGACGTCCACCCCGAAGGATCGCCAGGCCGAGGCGAACTCGACACCGATCACCCCACCGCCGAGCACAATCGCCGAGGTAGGAAGCCGGTCAAGCCGCAGCGCCTGCTCGCTGGTCAGGATTTTCGTGCCGTCGATCTCCAGCTCAGGCAGCGAGCGCGGGTACGATCCAGTGGCCAACACCAGATGGTTCGCCTGGTAGGCCTGCCCGGCGACGGTGACGATCGGGCGTCCATCACTCATGGTCAGTCGACCGGCACCGTGAACGACAGTGATTTGGCGAGCGCTGATCAGGCCGGATACACCGCGATAGATACGCCCGACCACGCTATCGGCGTAGGAGACCACGCCGGCGAGGTCGACTTTGTCGATTGCCGCATGGACGCCGAACTGGCTTCCATTGCGCACCGAGTCCGCCACTTCAGCGGCATGCAGCATCGCCTTGGTGGGGATGCAGCCGCGGTGCAAGCAGGTACCACCGACCTTGTCCTTTTCCACCAGCGCGACCGAGAAGCCCAGCTGAGCTGCCCGTAGCGCACAGGCATAGCCTCCGCTGCCGGCACCGAGCACGATGAGATCGAACGAAGCAGCCATGCCGCCATCCTCTCAGCCGCCGTGAAGGCCACGATTTCTCGCAGGTACCGGCCATAATTGGCCCATGAGTTGGTTCCGGCGGACGGCAGGCCGGGTGAAGAAGAGCCGCGGCTACGCCTCGCAGAGCCGTACGGTAGACGACGCCGTGACGTCGCACCTCACTCAGTTCGCTCGGAGCCGACGGGGAGTTGAGGCTTTTGTCGAGCCCAAGACCGCGGTAACCCAGACCACCCTGCTGCTGGTCGCCTTCGACGGGGAGTGGACCCGGCGGGTGGTGCCGTCACCCGAATGGGCCCACGCGTTCGCCGAATCTCTACAGATCCCTGGGTACGACGCGGCCGTCGTGGGCTATCCGCAGCGGATGCGCGATTACAACACCCGCAACAAGAAGCACCCCGACCTGCGCTGAATTCCGGGCGCTAGCTTCGGCCTGCTACCTCATCAGCCGAGGCGCTCGGTTCCTCAGCGGCCAGCTCGGCGAAAACAGGCTTCAGTTCTACGGTGCACCGCTCCAGCAGCGGCAACAGCCTGCGCAGCGTCGCCACGTCCTCGGGATCCGGCGGCTCTCCCCGGTCCACCTCGATCAAGTCGGCGGCGTGATCGAGGTCAGGCATCAAGCCCAGTGCGTGGTGGCCGAGCAGCCCAGCCCCGGTGCCTGCGCCTTCGGGGGAGGCCGCCAGGCCGACTGGCAGATCGAGGGCCGCGGACAGCACCGTGCGCCACATCGGGGACTCCATCGCCCCACCCGTTGCGCGCACCTCGGTAACCTTCACGCCGGCGGCGTCCAGTGCCAGCCCTACCAGGGCCAGTTGCATGCAGACACCTTCAACCGCCGAACGCACCAGATGCCCGCGGCGGTGATGGCGACGGATGCCGATCCAGGCCCCTTGCAGCCCGGGCTCCCACCAGGGGGCCCGCTCGCCCAGCAGGTACGGCAAGCAGAGCAACCCTTCGCTGCCGAACGGCACCTGGGCGGCTTCCTGCAACAGCCGCCCGTCGGCCACGTCCCGCTCCTCACCCTGGACGTCCTCGGTCACCATCCCCAGCGCTGCACTCGCCCAACGCACCACCGAGCCCGCGTTGTTGATCGCACCGCCGAGCACCCAGTGATCATCGGTGAGCGCGTAGCAGAACAAACGGGCAGCTTCATCCACAGCGGGAGCGGGTCGCACCGCGCGCATCGCCCCACTCGTGCCCAGTGATACTGCGGCGACGCCCTCGGTCACCGCACCCAGGCCTAGGTTGGCGAGCGGACCGTCGGCGGCTCCGACCACCACCGGAAGGTCACGCGGTAGCCCGGTTCGTTCGGCCACCTCGGAACGCAGGCCGGTCACGACATGAGTAGTGGGTACGACGGCGGCCAATTGTTCAGGATGAACGCCGGCATGCTGCAACGCCTCCGGATCCCACTGACGGGCCGTGATGTCGTAAAGGCCGGTGGTTGAGGCACATGACAAGTCGATCAGATACCCGTCCTCGCACAACCCGGACAGCACCACTTCCTTGACACCGCCCCACTTGGGGGTGCCGGTGAAGGCGTCGGGGTGATGCCTCCGCCACCACAGCAGCTTGGGAAGCGGAGACATCGGATGGACCGGCGTACCCGTCCGTTTGTGCAACTGCCCATTCGAGCTCTCGGCCAGGCTGCGCGACTCCTGCGCTGCACGGCTGTCCGCCCAGGTGATCAGCGGACCGGTTGGTGCGCCGGCGTCGTCCAGCGGGGCCAGCCCATGCATCGCCGCGCTGAGGCAGAGCGCGACCACCCGGTCCCCGCGCCGGCGGACCTGCGTCGCGACCTCGGCCACCGCCTCCACCGCTGCCTTCTGCAACCCCACCGAATCGAGCTCGGCATAGCCAGGATGTGGTACCAGCAGGGGGTACCCGACGCTGGAGGTGGCAATGACGGTCGCGTCGGCAGCCACGGCCACAGCCTTGGTCGCCGTGGTGCCGGAGTCCAGCCCAACAACCAGATCCATGACGGCAGGCGCTCAGCCGCCGAACAGCCTCTCGAGCTGGGCACGGAACGTCAGCACCGACAGCGTGCCGAACAGAACGATCGACCAGATCAGCACCGCGACGCGGACCCCACGGATCTTGATCGGCCCGGGCAGCAGCTTGCGGTTGATCAAGATCAACAGTCCCGAGTACATGAACATCATGAACCCGCCGGTCACCGCCGAGATGACCAGCAGCACGATCGGCTGGTCGATCCCGACTAGCAACACGATGATCCCGATCAGCACCAGGCCCCAGACCAGGCCGGCGTAGAGCTTGGACTCGTTTGCATTATGGGCATAGGAGGTCTTGATCACGTCTGCGGCTATGCGGCTGGTGTAGTCGACGATGCCCATCGATGCTGCAAACAGCGAGAACGCACCTATCGCCCAGAACAGGTACTGGAACCAGGAACCGACCCGCTCCCCCAGCACCTCGCCCTCGGTTTGGATGAACGCGATGCTGTTGGGCAGCCCCTCGCGGCCGTACACGGTGGCGTAGGCGAGCAGTGAGGTGAACAAGATTGTGACGAAGGTGATCGCCACAAACGTGCAGAGCTGCTCGATATTGGAGAAGCGCCACCAGCCCCGCCAGCGCTTCATGTTCTCCTCGTTGGGCTCGAAGATGTAGCCGTTGCTCCGGCCGGCGACTGGCTTCCCGGTTACCGGACTGGCCAGCCGGGGCAAATAGCTGCCCATGCCGAAGCCCTTGTCCCGGATCCAGTTGGACTGGCACAGGTTCTGCCCGCCGCCAGCCCCCGCGAAGGCCAGCGCGCCGAGCAGCAGGGCGAAGCCCAGTTCGGTCGGGATCCGGGGCCGGGTGACCACCTGCGGCAGGTCGGCCCAGGCGTTGGCGCCGATGGCGAAGATCGAGGCGACCAGGATCAGGGTCAACACCAGGGCCACCTTGAGCATCTGGGCCCGCTCCAGCGCGGTGTATACCACCGGGGCCAGAGTCAAGACCAACCCGACGGTGAGCAGGATACCGATAGCGATCCAGGTCGCCTCGCCGCCGAAGAGGTAGCTGATCAGCGTGGCCGAGCTGGTTGCCCAGCCTGGCCACAGGTTGGCGAAGTAGGTGAGTATGGCGAAGACCAGGCCCCAGTGCCGCCAGAACCGGCTGAATCCGGTCAGTGCGGTCTCGCCGGTGGCAAGGGTGTAGCGCTCGATCTCCATGTTGAGGAAGAACTGCGTCGCCAGGCCCACCAGGGCCGCCCAGACGAAGACCAACCCGACCTGGGAGGCGATGTAGGGGTAGAGGATGAACTCACCTGAGGCCAGACCGACGCCGGCGGCGATGATACCCGGGCCGATCAGGCGCCAGTACTGCTTGGGCTCAGCCGGCATCTCGCGCACTTCGGGCTTGCCGACATTGTGCGTGGGAAAGACGTCGGCCACCGCGGTGCTGGTGGTGGGGGAAATTCCTGCGTCGTCTGACTGAGCCATGTGCCCTCCTCGTCGAGGCCCTACGCGCAGTATTTCCACCCCTGTGCTGCCCTGGCAACCACCCGCGCAGTGTTGCGACGCGGCCCCGACAGGACTACCAGAATCGCTTGGGCGGCGGCGTCTCACACCCTGGCCGTGCGGAGCGGTGCCGAGTAACCGGGATGGAACTGCGGCACCCGGCAGCTGGCAGCCGACCGTATCTGTCAGGCCGCCAGCGAGCGGGCGAGTGCGATGAGTGTGCGTACGCCGGCCCCGGTACCACCCGGTGCGACATAGCCGTACGGCTTGCCGTCCAGGAAGGCGGGTCCGGCAATGTCGAGATGTGCCCAAGGAGTGCCTGCTGCCACGAACTCCCGAAGGAAGGCGGCGGCCACC